>JBKJUB010000202.1:0-12957 GCA_046590765.1 Sphingomicrobium sp.
CGACAGCCTCAACCGCGAATCGCTCACGCGCGTGCTCGAGGCCTTTCCACAAGCTAGCATCATGGCCCGCGTATTCGACCGGCGGCAGTTGATCGATCTGCGCGGGCTCGACCTGGCCTATGCGCAACGTGAATTGTTCGAAAGCGCGGTCAAGGTGGGCCGCAAGGCACTCGCCGAACTTGGCATCGAAGCCGAGGAAATCGACCGCGTCGAAAGCGCCTATCGGCTGCGCGATTGCGAGCGGTTGGAGCGCCAGCGCGAAGCAGGCGACTATCGCGCCGGACAGGACCAGATTTTCGCCGAGAATCGCGCGCTCGCCGATCCCGAGGATAAGACCGGCCTTTAAGCTGCGACCAGGACGGCCAAGAGCGCATCGACCGGCACCGGCGCGATCATCGCCCGGCCGATCCCGTGCGCAAGGATCAGGGTGAAGCCGTCCGAGCGGTTCTTCTTGTCGTTGCGCATCTGGTCAAGGATGGCACCGCCCGCCCGTGCAAGCCCGACCTGATCGAGGCCGGTTGGAAGGCCGACAGCACGTAAATGGGCGACAAGGCGCATGGCGTCGGCGTCGGGGCAAAGCCCGAGCCGGACCGACAATCGAAACGCGAGCACCAGCCCGATCGCCACCGCCTCGCCATGCAACAGCTGCCCAATCCCGGCTTCAGCCTCGATGGCGTGGGCGAAGCTGTGACCCAGATTGAGCAGCGCGCGCCGGCCATTGGTGTCGTCGGGATCTGCTTTAGCGATGTGCGCCTTGGCACGGACGCAGGTGGTTATCGCGTGGTGGCGCGCATCGCGATCTCCGGCGATCAGCGCAGCGCCATGAGCTTCACACCAGGCGAAGAAGGCGGGATCGTCGATCAGTCCATATTTGACCACTTCGGCATAACCCGAGGCGAGCTGGCGTTGATCGAGCGTGTCGAGCAGTGTTGGATCGACAACCACCAGGGCGGGCATGTGGAAGGTGCCGACGAGATTTTTTTGCCCGGCAGCGTCGATCGCGGTCTTGCCGCCAATCGCACTGTCGGCCTGCGCCAGCAGGGTCGTTGGAATTTGAATGACTGGGCAACCGCGCTTGTAGAGCGAGGCGGCGAGGCCGGTGACGTCGCCAATCGATCCTCCGCCCAACGCGATGATCGGGGTACCGCGGCGGACATGGCGCTGGGCAAGCGCATCGATGATCGCGGCGAGGGTCGGCCAGTCCTTCGCGCTCTCGCCCTCGGGGATGAGGATCGGCGGCTGGAGTGTGACGGGGGCGATCTTGGCGCCGTGGAGGGCGAGCAATCGAGGGTCAGTGACCAATGGCAGCGGTTGGCCGCCGCCGATGTCCGCGATCCGGTCCAACGCATCGGACAGGTCGCCGATCACTACCTCGCGAATGCTGCTCACGCCGCCAAATGGCGCTCAAGCGCGACCATGATCCGTTCGACCACTTCATAATGGCCGCCGCCGCCGCTGACGATATGGATGTGCGCTTCGGCATAGGATGGACGGCGCTCGTCGGCGAGACGCTCGAGCGTCCCCTTGGGGTCGGCATTGCGCAGCAACGGGCGCGTATCGCGCCGCCCGGTGCGCTCGCTCAGCACCTCGACGGAGGCATCAAGCCACACGGTGATGGCGCGGGCGTTGAGCAATTCTCTGGTGCGGGAATCGATGAACGCCCCGCCGCCGGTGGCGATCACTCCGACGTGGCCCTCGATCAGCCGCGCGACGAGCCGCCGCTCGCCATCACGAAAATCCTTCTCGCCGTATTTCTCATACACTTCGGCGGCGGTGAAGCCGGCGGCATCCTCGATCGCCGAATCGCTGTCGACGAACGGCAGCCCGAGGCGCTTGGCAAGGCGGCGACCAACGGTTGACTTGCCGACCCCCATCAGGCCGACAAGGACAATGGGTTTGTCGAGATGATCGGTCCAACTTTGCACAGTGAGGGGGCTATACATGGGGATGCATGGTCGGGCAAAAGGCCGCGATCACCTTATCCAGCCGGCAAGGAATGCAATGTCACGCGGTGCCCTGTTCCTCATCATCCTGTTGTTGCTGCTGATCGGCGGCGGCTATTTCCTGTCATCGAGCGCCCATGAGGTCCCGCTGACCAAGATCGAGGCCGACGTCGCCCGTGCACCGACTGCGCAGTAAATTCCTCCTCGCGGCGGCGGTGGTGGCGATGGTCGCCATTCCGGCGCTTGCCCAGGACAAGCCCGAATCGATCCTTCCGCCGGGGTTTGGTGATCCTGCGCCCGCGCCCGGCCAGTCGCCGACGCCATCGCCCAGGCCGAGCGACACGCAACCTGCGGAGAGCAGCGCCGTGGTCGAAACGGGTTTGTCGGGCCTGACCCCGAGCGAGGCAGCCGACGCGATGGTGGTCGAAATTGCGCCACCGATCGAGCTTCCGAGCGATGCGCGCCGCGACCCGGCGACGGTTGGTCCGCTTCCGGCCGCGCAGACCGGCTTTGGCGACAATCCGTGGGGACGGTCGAGCGGGAAATTCCTGTCGCGGCTGATGCGCCGCACCGATACGCCATTGGCCTCGCGCTGGGGCCATATCCTGCTGCGTAATGCGCTGCTGACCAATGCCCGTGCCCCGGGCGACGTGAACCCGGCGGATTGGGTGGCTGAGCGGGCGTGGCTGCTGGTCAGGATGGGTGAGGCCGACGGTTCGCGGCTCGTGGTGGCGGGCGTCGATGTCGGCGATTTCACCCCGAAGCTTTTCCAGATTGCGACGCAGAGCGCGCTTGCGACTGCTGATCCATCGGCTTTGTGTCCGATCCGTGAAGGGCTCGCCAAGGTCGAGCGTCGTGTCGCACCACTAGCGCGCGCAATGTGCGCATCATTGTCCGGCAACAGCGCGATTGCGGCGGCCGATATCGAAGCGGCACGACGGCGCGGCGGGTTCGACCCGATTGACTTCGCGCTGGCCGACAAGGTGGTCGGGGCCGGCGCCGATACGGCGCGCGCGGTAACGATCGAATGGAAACCGGTGAAACGGCTCAATGCGTGGCGCTTCGGACTCGCGACGGCGACCGGGATGGTGCCGCCCGATGCGTTGCTGAACGGCGCAAGCCCCCAGCTTCGCGCGTGGCAGGCGCGGGCACCGATGCTAAGCGCCGAGCAGCGGCTGGCCTCGGCGCGGATCGCGACCGGGTTAGGGGTGTTTTCGTCTCAGGCACTGATCGACCTGTATGCCCAGATTTACGACCTGACCGACGCTAGCGACCTTGGCCAAAGCGATGCGTGGCAGGTACGGCTCGCGGTCGCCGGCAAGAACCAGGACGACAAGATTGGGGCGATCCGCAAATTGCTCGATGCCGCCAAGGGATCAACCGAGCGTGAGGCGACACGAGCATTGCTGGCGAGGGCGGCCGAGCGGATCGTGCCCGACTCCAAATTGCAGGACATCGCGCCGGAGCTAATTGCGTCGTTGCTGGCCGGCGGGTTCGATCGCGAGGCGGCGCGCTGGGCGGGTGTGATCGACGACATGGACGACCAATATGCTGATCGCTGCTGGGCAATGCTCGCCTTGGGCGCACCAACGACTGACGGGATCGACCTCGGTGGATCGCGGGTCGGGGCGTTCATCAAGCATGACGATAGTGTCGGGCACCAGCGGAGCGCGTTGCTGGTTGCTGGACTGGCCGGACTAGGACGGATCTCCACCAGCGCAGCGGGGCAGCTGAGCAAGCGTTATGGCCTCGGTCTGGGCGGCAAGTCGGTGTGGACTCAATACATCGACGGCGCATCGGTGCGACATCAGGCGGGAACGGTGGCCTTACTGGCGGCGGTCGGGATGCAGGCGCCGGGCATGGAATCGGTTCCGGGATATCATCTGTTCCATTTGACCACCGCGCTGAACCGCAACGGTCAGGAATTTGCCGCCCGGATGATCGCCGCCGAGTCGCTGTCGCGCGCATGAAGCATCTGGCGTGACCGCCGACGACCTCGCGTTGGTCGATCGGTTCCTCGACATGCTGGCGTCGGAAGCGGGCGCATCGCGCCATACGCTGTCGGCCTATCACAGCGACCTCGCTGCGGCGGCGACGATCGTTCCGAGCCTGGGAACGGCGTCGATGGATCAATTGGGCAGGCTTGCGCCGGCCTGGTCGGACCTTGCGACATCAACCTTGGCGCGACGGTCGGCAGCGCTGCGGCGATTTTACGGATTTCTGCAGGAGGAAGGGTTTCGCGCCGACAACCCCGGCGCTGCGTTGCCGCGACCACGGCAGGTGCGGCCACTCCCGCGCATCCTCGATCGCGACGATGTCGACGCGATGTTCCGATCGGCGGAAGAAAAAGCGTCGAGCAGCGAGCCGGTGTCACTTCGCAATCTCGCCTTGCTTGAATTGCTCTACGGATCGGGGCTTCGGGCGAGCGAATTGGTGTCGTTGCCAAGGCGGGCGTTGCGCAAGGGGCAGCCATTCCTGATCATCCGCGGCAAGGGCGACAAGGAACGGCTGGTCCCGGTCTCGTCGCGCGCCGCCGACGCGGTCGAGCGGTGGTCGGCGACGTTGCTGGAGGGGCAATGGCTATTCCCCAGCCGCGCCGGGCATATCAGCCGGGTGCGCCTGTTCCAGATCATGCGATCGATGGCGGCAACGGCGGGGATCGCGCCCGAGCGGGTCAGTCCGCACGTTCTTCGTCACGCGTTTGCAACGCATCTGCTGGCCGGTGGGGCTGATTTACGCGCGCTGCAGACCCTGCTCGGCCATGCCGACATCGCGACGACGCAGATTTACACCCATGTCGACAGCGAGCGGCTGGTGCAGCTGGTCAACGAACGCCATCCGCTGGCGCGCAAAGGCATGGGCCCACGTTGACGAGGGGCGGTCCCGGCCCTAACCCCCCGCGCCGACCATGCTAACCTATCTCGACTTTGAAAAACCGATCGCCGAACTCGAACGGCGCCTGACCGAATTGCGCGAAACCGCGAGTGCGGGGTCGATCGATATCGACAGCGAGGTGACCAGGCTCGAGGCCAAATCGACCAAATTGCTCAAGGAGACCTATGCCCGGCTAACCCCGTGGCAGAAGTCGCAAGTCGCGCGGCATCCCGACCGGCCGCATTTCAAGGATTTCGTCGCCGGGATGACCGACGAGTTCATGCCGCTGGCTGGTGATCGGGCATTTGGCGACGATCCAGCGATCATTGGCGGATTGGCGCGGATTGGCGGCAAGAAGGTCATGCTGATCGGCCATGAGAAAGGCGACGATACCGCATCGCGGCTCAAGCATAATTTCGGGATGGCCAAGCCCGAAGGCTATCGCAAGGCGATCCGGCTGATGAGCCTGGCCGATCGGTTCGGGCTTCCGGTGGTGACGTTGGTCGATACGCCGGGCGCTTTTCCAGGCGTGCAGGCGGAGGAGCGCGGGCAGGCCGAAGCGATCGCCCGGTCGACCGAGCAATGCCTGGCGCTGAAAGTGCCGCTGATCGCGGTGGTGGTAGGTGAGGGTGGTTCAGGGGGTGCGGTGGCGCTGGCCGCCGCTAATCGCGTGCTGATGTTCGAACATGCGGTCTATTCGGTAATTTCGCCCGAAGGCTGCGCGTCGATCCTGTGGCGGACATCGGACAAGGCAGCGGACGCGGCTGAAGCGATGAAGATTACCGCCAATGATTTGCTCGGACTCGGGGTTGCCGACCGGATTGTCGAGGAACCGCTAGGCGGCGCACATCGCGACCCGGCGACAGCGATCGGGTCGCTTAAAGCGGCACTAGTCGAGGAAATCAGCGGCTTGCAGAATTTCGGTCCCGAGGAGTTGCTTGCCCAGCGGCGCGCCAAATTCCTCGCCATTGGTTGAGATCGTTACGGAACCATCTGGCATTCACCCCCGTTCATCGACGCGAAATCGTCTTTTTGTCACGGAGTGAACATGCGTAAGATTCAATTACTCGCCGCCAGCGCGATGCTCGCTTTTTCTGCCACCGCCGACGCGCAGGTGCGCTCGCTCAATCCGCGCGAAGTCGCCGAGGCGCAGCGCCAGCATGCTGATCTGGTCAAGGAATTCGGCGGCGCCGAAACCGGTGCCCGCGCGGCCTATGTCGAGGGCGTCGGCCGCCGGGTCGCGAGTTTTTCGGGCGTCACCAATCCGGGCCAGGCATTCCATTTCACAACGCTCAACAGCGCGGTCGAGAATGCGTTCGCGGTTCCCGGCGGCTATATTTACGTCACGCGCCAGTTGATGGGCCTGATGGACGATGAGTCCGAACTCGCCTTCGTGCTCGGCCATGAGACCGGCCATATCGCAGCCAATCATGCCCAACAGCGCAAGGCCGCAGCGACGCGCAATTCGATTCTCGGTGTGATCGGCGCAATCATCGGTAACGTCGCGGGGGTGGGTTCACTCGGCAATCTGGCGCAGCAATATGCCCAGGTTGCGACCCTCGGCTTTTCCCGCAACCAGGAGTATCAGGCCGATACGCTGGGCACGCGCTACGTCATCGCAGCCGGTTATGACCCAATCGGTGGCGCCAAGATCCTCGCTGCGCTGGGCCGCGCCGATGCGCTCCAGCTGCGAATCCAGGGCAAGGACAATCGCTCGACCCCCGAATGGGCGAGCACGCATCCCAATAGCGCCAGCCGGGTACAGCGCGAGCAGTCGCTGGCGGTGCAAAGTGGTCGGGCCGGCAAGGGGCTTCGCAACCGCGACCAGTTCCTCGCCCAGATCGAGGGACTGACGGTCGATGATGACCCCGCGCAGGGGATCATCGAAGGTCGCAACTTCATCCATCCCGATCTGCGCCTGCGGTTTACCGTGCCGACCGGCTATCTGATGCAGAACAGCGCGAGCGCAGTCAGCATCGAAGGCGGGACAGCAGGCAAGGCGCAGTTTGGTGGCGGAAGCGGCTATAAAGGCGATCTGGGCAATTATATTGCGCGCGTGGTCAATGGTTTGACCGGCGGTCAGCAGCAAGTTCAAATGTCGCAACCGCAGCAGGTGATGATCAACGGCATCGAAGCGATGTTCAGCACCGGCCGCGCCAATACCTCGTCAGGCGGCGTCGACGTCAGCGTGATGGCGTATCGGTGGGATCGCAACACCGTCTATCATTTCGTGATGATCACCCAGGCGGGCGCGGGCATCGGCCCGTTCACGTCGATGGTCAATTCGCTGCAGCGTTTGTCACCGGCAGAAGCTACGGCAATCCGCCCGCGGGTGATCGATGTGGTCACGGTGGCGCGTGGCGACACGGCCCAGTCGCTTGCGCGACGCATGGCGTATGCCGATTTCAAGCTCGAACGGTTCGTGGCGCTAAACGGAATCGCGGCCAACGCCCCGCTCACCCCGGGTCAGAAGGTGAAGGTCGTCGTTTATGGCAACCGCCGCAGTTAAACGTTGCGCGACGGCTACATATTATTGTTCGCGGCGTCTCCGACCTTGGTCCACATGCCGCCCGACCCGCCGCCTAGTGTCTTGAGCCCGGCCATCATCGCGATCACGATGAGGGCCGCGATCAAGCCATACTCGATTGCGGTCGCGCCCTTATTGTTCGCACCAAGGGTGCGCAAAATTTTACGGATAGCGATCACGCCACCCTCCTCTGATCTTGGTCCACAATGACAGGGGTAAGCGCGAGTGGTTAAGAGAATATTCCCACAGCAGGGTTAATAATGTGAAGGCCGTCTAAGCCACTGGCGCCCAAGCAGTAAAATGATGAAGTTCGAACCGCTCGATGGTGCGGTCTGCACCGGCGAGGAATGTCGTGCGGGCAATATCGAGCTGCGTTCTGGTTAAAGACTGGCGAGACCGCGCCGCCAGGACATTGGTGCAGCCCATCGTCCGCAAGTCGAACACGAGCCGATCGAGGCTTGGATAGCTGACATTCACGCGATCGACATCGACCACCGGATCGGTGAGGCCGACGGAGGTCAACAGCGCGGACAAGGACGGGCCGTCGATGCTCGGATGGACGTGGGGCACTGCACCGGCGCCCACCCGATCGGCAGCAAGCATCGCTTCGCGCAAGCGCGGCAAGCTATTGCCGCCGACCGCCGCGCCAAGCAACAGGCCGCCGGGCGAAAGCAAGTGGCGCATCGTGAAGGCGGCCGCGGTAATGTCGTTGACCGTTTCAAGCTCGCCTATCGCGAGACACAGGTCGAATGACGCTGGAGGGAGATTGAGGACTTCGCCAGCCGGTACGACGCGTACCGTCGCATTCGGGATGGCCGCCGACAGCGCCTCGACCCAGCCGTCGCTGGCGGTTCCGATGATCAAAGCGTTCGAGAAATCGCGTCGCACGTCGACCAGTCGATCGAGGCAGTCGTCGAATGCCCGCGCATGCAGAAACCGATCGCCACCGATCTTTGAAGCGCGGGCCTGCCGCAGCCGGCGAAGCGGTTCGTCAAAGATCGGGATGCTCACTTGATCCTTGTGCGCGGCGCCGTCAGCCGTAACAAGAGGGGATGAACGCGGTCACGCAGGGGATCCAATGGCTCGGCCGAAATGCGCTCGATTTCGCGTTACCGGCACGCTGCGCAGGGTGCGGGACGATCACGGACTTGCCGAACCAGTTTTGCGCCGAGTGCTGGCAGAAGGTCGAGTGGCTGGGTCAAGGATGCGATTGTTGCGGGATCCCGCTCGAGGCGACCGACGCCGCGCATTGCGCGCGATGCCTTGCGGAAACACCGATCATCGCCCGTACACGCGCGGCAATGGCTTATGGCGAGATCCCTCGCTCACTCGTCCTACGCCTCAAATATTCGCGCAAAGTGGCCCTTGCCGCGACGATGGCCAGGTACATGCGGCCGTTAGTGGACGTTGCGCCCGATACCATGCTGGTGCCGGTACCATTGCACTGGACCCGGATGTGGTGGCGCGGGTTCAACCAGGCGGGGCTGATCGCCGCGAGGCTCGCCAAGCTCACCGGAATGGAACACGAACCCGCGATCCTGGAGCGAGTGAAGCGCACCCGGTCGCTCAAGAACATGAGTCCACGGCAGCGCGCCGATGAGATCCGGACGGCATTCAAGGTGAGCGACAAGGAACTGGTCAAGGGACGGCACTTCGTACTGGTCGACGATGTGCTGACCAGCGGGAGCACGTCCGACGCCTGCGCCAAGGTGTTGCTTCGCGCTGGCGCAGAGCGAGTTGATCTGATTTGTTTTGCACGCGTGGTGCGGCCAGCGTTGCTTGGGCGTTAGGCGAAGAGGAACTTCGGGAGTGAGCGCGTTGGCCAAGGTTGAGATCTACACCAAGGATTGGTGCCCCTATTGCGTGCGCGCCAAGCGGTTGCTCACCGAAAACGGAGCGGAGGTGACCGAAGTTGCGGTCGATCAGGGCGGGGACAAGAAGGCCGAGATGATCCAACGCGCGGGAGGTCGTACCACGGTCCCGCAGATCTTCATCGGCGGAAAGCACATTGGCGGGTGTGACGATCTGATGGATTTGCAGGCGTCGGGGAAACTGGCCGGATTGCTGGCCGCCTGAGATGGTCCGGATCGCGATTTTCCAGATGCGCAGCGGGATCGATCCTGCGGCCAATGCGGCGGCGCTGGTGGACGCGATCGAACAAGCGGCGGCGGCCGGCGCGGCAATGCTGTTCACGCCCGAAATGTCGGGGCTGCTCGACAGTGATCGCGCGCGGGCCGGGGCAGTGGTTCGAAGCGAGGATGAGGATCAGGTGCTCGCGGCGGTTCGCTCGGCAGCGAAGGCGGGCGGCATCTGGGTCCATCTCGGGTCGCTCGCATTGCGCGAAGGCGACGGCAAATTGGTCAATCGCGGGTTTGTGATCGATGCGGCCGGCGCAATCGCGGCGCGATATGACAAGATGCATTTGTTCGATGTCGATCTGCCGACCGGCGAAAGCTGGCGCGAGTCGGCGGTCTACCAGGCTGGCAATGAAGCGGTGGCGGTCCGTGGCACGCCGGTCGGGACGCTCGGGATGACGATCTGTTACGACCTGCGCTTCCCGGCGATGTTCGAGCGACTGAGCGAGGCCGGGGCCGAGGTGATCGCGGTGCCGGCGGCGTTCACCGTGCCGACGGGTCAGGCGCATTGGCATGTGCTGCTTCGGGCACGCGCGATCGAGGCGGGACTGTTCGTCGTCGCGGCAGCACAATCGGGGCAGCATGACGATGGCCGTGCGACATTCGGGCATAGCCTGGTGGTCGATCCGTGGGGCGAAGTGCTGATCGATGGCGGCGAGGGTGAGAAGTTGCTGTTCGCCGAGATTGACCTGGCGCGGAATGCCGCTGTGGCATCGCGGATTCCAGTGATGCGCCATCGGCGTGACATACCGGCGGTGAGTGATTGATTCACGCAACTCCGCCCCCTATTCGGGCAGCGCGGCTCCGTAGCTCAGCCGGATAGAGCAGCGGTTTCCTAAACCGAAGGTCGCAGGTTCGAGTCCTGCCGGGGCCACCATATAAACCATTGAAAAGGCGTCAAGTTTTGTCGAAGCGCGTCGCGATCGTTGGGGCGGGCTTTGCGGGCACGATGGCGGCTGTCCAGTTGGCCAAACGCGCGATCGCAGTGACGCTGATCGGGCGCTCGCCGCAGGTCGGCAAGGGTGTTGCTTATTCGACCGAGGATCCGGCGCATCTGCTCAACATCCCGGCGGCCAAGATGGGCGCCTGGCCCGATGCGCCCGGGGATTTCGCGGAAGCGACCCGATCCGACCCCGAAGCCTATGTCCCGCGGATGCTGTTCGGAGGCTATTTGCGCGGCATCCTGGAGGCGTCGGCGGTCACCGTCGTCGAAGGCGAGGCGGTCGGGGTCGAGCCGGGCTGGACAGTGCGGATGGCCGACGGGTCGCGCATCGCGGCGGATGCGCTGGTGCTCGCGCCGGGCAACCAGGCGCCCGATGTGCTGCCCTTCGCGCGCGGCTTGCCAGAGAGCCTGTTCGCCGGCGATCCGTGGGGGCCGGTCGGGCGCGCGGCGATCGCCAAGGCGGTCGTCAGCGGGGGGGATGTGCTGGTGGTCGGCAGCGGGCTGTCGATGATCGATGTGGCGATGTCGCTTGATGCGGCGGCGCATTGCGGGACATTGGTGGCGGTATCGCGGCGTGGTCAGCGGCCACGCGTGCATCTGGAGACGGTGAGTGCGGTGCCGTCAGCGGATGAAGCGCCGAGCGGGTCGCTTCGCAATCTGTGGCGCTGGGTGCGCGAGCGGGGCGGCGAAAGCGAGTGGCGCGGCGTGGTCGATTCGGTGCGGCCGCGGACGCACGAATTGTGGCAATCGCTCAGCCTCGACGACCAGCGCCGCTTCATGCGCCATGCGCGGCCGTGGTGGGATGTCCATCGCCACCGCATCGCGCCGCAGGCGGGGGCGGTGGTCGAGCGGATGATCGCCGAGGGGCGGATGGAAGTGCTTGGCGGGCGAGTGCAGTCGCTAGTCGAAGTCGATGGCGGACTGGAGGCGGTCATCCGCCAGCGTGGCGCAGTTGCGAATGATCCGGCGCGGCGATTCGCGGTGGGGATCAATTGCACCGGGCCGCTGCACGCGATCGCGCGGACCCGCGATCCGGTGTTGCGGTCGTTGCTCGATGCGGGGCTGGCCGAGCCCGACGCGCTGGGAATCGGGCTCAAGGTCGACGATGCGGTGCGCGTTGTGGGCGCCACCCGGCTATGGGCGATGGGATCGCTGGGCAAGGCGCGTTACTAGGAGATTATCGCGGTGCCCGATATCAGAGTTCAGGCCGAAGCCGTAGCGGAGGCAATCGTAAGGGAGTTGGGGAATTAGTGCACTGTCACCGTAATCTCACCGTAATCTGGACGCGATTGTAAGGGAGTTGAGAAATTAGTGCACTGTCACCGTAATTCTGCGTCACCGTAATTCGTCACCGTAATCTGTTTTTCTTTTTGAGTCCGACATTGAAGAATACCTCATCAAAACGAGCCATACTATTAGACCAACTACATCCCAATCTAGAAATGCCTCAATTATAACGAACATAAATATGACAGCTATAAATAAAACACTCGATTTTTTGCTTCTAAATATTGAACTAAAATCTAACGAGGTCATTACAATTATAAAAACATATGAAAACAAATTTATTACTATTTTGCGTTCAGTTTCGCTCAATGACTCTCTTAGAGTCTGACTACTCGAGATAATGGCATGCGGCATTGCCAGCAGTAATATTGATAGCATCCAAAATATAGTGAGGTTTCGTAGCTTAGAATTAATCACAATCGCGTCCACCACTCTTTTTCTTTCGTGTTACACCATTTTTAAACCCAACATCGAAAGCAGCATATGGGAGAGCGAATATCCAGTCGCTGGGGCACGCCGCGCCGCCGCGCCCAGCCAGGCGCGATACACGGCATAGTCGCCGTCCTCAAAGAAGACCGTCTGCCGGCGATTGCCGCGCTGTGTGACATGGTAAGGAATGCCGGGCAGCACAAGACGGGCGAGGCGAGCCAATCGTTCCTCCACTCCGAGCCGACCGAGACTAACCCAGACCGCTGACAGGCGGAAGGGTAAATGCGGAGCGCAGGAAAGGGGAGGATTAAATCAGGTGAAATGAGTAAACTGTCACCGGAATCCCCACCGGAATGGGTAAACTGTCACCGGAATGGGTCACCGGAATGGTAGTCACCGGAATGGTAGGAATGCGGTCACCGGAATGCGCAGGAATGCGCTCACCGGAATGCGCTCGCTGCCCGAACAATTTTCCCATTTGGCGATGAACTCGTCGACCGTCACGCAATTCCCTTATCCGGCGCTCGCAACTTTGGCGGAGCGTCGGGCGGCGGGCAAGGGGGCGGGATAGAAACGCTCGCTCCGCCCGTGTAAGCGTTGGCCCGAGGAGTTTTGCCGATGTCGTCGAGTCCTGATTCCGGAGATTTGGTCTCCGCCGAGCCCAAGATCGCGGTCCCTGATGACGTGTTGGGGGCGGTGCGAACGCTGATCCGCTGGGCGGGCGACGATCCCGACCGCGAGGGCTTGCTCGATACGCCGGCGCGGGTGGCGCGGGCGTGGAAGGAATATGCCCGCGGCTATGACGAGGATCCGGCGCGG
>JBKJUB010000242.1:0-3114 GCA_046590765.1 Sphingomicrobium sp.
TGCCCGATCCGTCGCGCACCCGCGCCTTGCTATCGAACATATTCTCCACCCCGAATGAAATGCGCGCGCCCTTGGCCCAGGACTTGCCGGGCAATTGCGGCCCAAGGTTCACGAACAGCCGCGCATCGACCAAAGCGCGCGATGCAAAGCGAAGCGTGTCGGGCGACGCGAGCGTCCCGGTGGCGACACGTGAGCTGCCGGTGATGTCGCCGTCGACCTGCAGGCCGATGCCGCGATGAACTACCCCGCCGCCGAACTGGATCTGATGGCGCGGCACCCCGCCGCCATAACCGATCGCACCGCCGTCGAGCAGGTCGATCGTCGGCAGTCCACTGCGCGCGCGGCGCGTGCTGGCGAGCGTCCAGCTATGCTGGAAAAAGACGTTGGTCCGCCACCCCGAGACCAGGGCGGCGCCATCCTCACTCGCGGTCTTGGGACCAGGTGAAGCAACCACGCCGAAATTGCGACTGAAGGTCGCGCCCCAGCGCAATTCGTCGCGTTTGACCAGATCGAATGGCACCGGCCGCGCATCGACCGCGATCAGCCGCCCGCTGAGGTCGCGCTGGAACCGGTCGGGGAAGGCCGCCTGCACATCGGCATTGACTGGCGGCAAAGCGGCGAAGGCGTTGCGCCCGCGAAACCCCTGATAATCGACATTGATGCTGAGGTTGGCCTCGTCAAACGGCTGCCACGTCGCGCCAATGCTGGTGGTCCGGCGACGTTCGATCCCCAGGCCCGGATTGCCGCCGGTAAGATAGGTTACAAACACCGTTTCCTGGCGGATGAAATCATAGGTCCGGACATTATCGATGCTGATCAACGGATCGGTCAGCGCGTTGGACGGCGGCGCGATCTGCTCGCGATTGATCGCGGCGCGGATCGACAGTCGGCTGTTCGGATCCCACGTCAGACCATAACCATAATCGCGCAGCCAGCCGCTGGCGGTAACATGGTGGACCGCGCCCGACAGTTCGAGCCCGATCGACCCGAACGCCTTGCTCGTGATCAGCGGCAGGAAGGCATTGGCCGCGCCCAGCGCCTCGTTGCGGCGCAGGCGGCGTTCGCCCGGCAGTCCACTGTTCGAGGAACGGGCACGATTGAACCGTTGCTCTAGCCGCAGCGACAGCCGCGCGGCCCCGGCGGGAAGCTTGAACGGCGATCCGTTGAAGCTCGCCTGGATCCCGCCATTGGTCGCGACACCCCGGGCGCGGGCGACCCGCCGGTCGCCGAGCAGCAAAGGATCGGGCGCGAGAAACGGATTGACGCTGCCCGCGTCGATTCCCGCCTGGAGCGCCGCAAGGTCATAGCCTTGCTGGCTTCGCGACAGGCTCGACCGGCGGGTAAGGTTGGCGTTGATCGAGTAACGCCATGTGCCGAGCGGGCCATTGAGCACGGCGGCGCCGGTCAACGAGGTCGATCGGCTGGCCTGCGTCAACGGGCCGCCGATGATCTGCGCCACGGTAACATCGCCGGCAAACGGCGAGAAAGGTGAGGAAGCGGGCAAATTGAATTCGGCGGTTGCCGGTCCGATCCGGGCGTCGCTTTGCTGATGGTCGCCGCGCAAGGTCATCGACAGCAGGTTGCGGCCCAGGCGCTGGGTAACATTGCCATTGGCGGAGACAATGAAAGAGCCTGGAAGCAAGGTCCGGTAGCGCCCGAGATCGGTCACGCTGATCGGATTGCCAAGCGAATCGTAGGAATTGGCGAGCGGCGCGGCGATGATGTCGCGATCCGCCTCGAGCAGGCTATCGCGATCACTGACACGCAGCACCAGGCTCCGGCGATTGCCCTCGGTCAGCCGCAGGAGATTGACCTCTCCCTCCCCTTTGCGCACCTCGCCAGCGGTCGCCAGCCCGCCCTTGCCGTTGAGCGTCAGCTGGCGGTGGTTGGGCTTGATCACGACGTTGATCACCCGCCGGGTCGGGCGCTGGCCGAGCAGCGCGGCGGCGTTGCGCGACAGCAACTGGATTTTCGATGCGGCTTCGGCCGGCAAATCGGCGATATCGTCGATCCCGCTGGCGGGTTCGCCGTTGATCAGGATGTACGGTCCCTCGCCGCTTGGGTCGGGGCCGGTGGCAAGCGCGCCGAGTAACTCGCCGACGGTATCGGCGCCATAAGCCGCAATCGCATTCTCATCGAGCTGCGTCGCGGCGCGGATATCGCCAAGCGCGCCATTGGTTCGTTCGCCGATGATGATGATCGGATCGTCGGCCTTGGGTGCAGGCGCTTCTGCCGCGCGCGTGGCCGCCCCCAACGCGACGAACGAGCAAGCGAAATGGGCCAGGCGAACAGTCATCCGACGAGCGTTAACACAGCCGGGTTAACCCGCGAAATGCGGTCGGTGGTTAGGCGCGACGGGCTGCCACCAGATAGTTGAGCCGCAGGTCTTCGCTCAGGTGGAGCCCGCGCATCGGCGAAAAGGCGATGCCCTCGACATCGATCACTTCGATCCCCGCCGCGCTCAGCATCGCGGCCAATTCCTCGGGGGTGATGAATTCGTCGTAATGGTGGGTGCCGCGCGGGATTCGGCCCATGCCCTCGGCGAGCGTGATGGTCAGCAATTTCGACCAGGCGGTGCGGTTCGGGGTGGACAGGATCAGCAGGCCGCCGGGGGCCAGCCGCGCTGCCAGTGACGCGACGAACGCACGCGGATCGGCGACATGCTCGATCACCTCCATCGCGGTGATCAGGTCGAACTCGCCGCCCAACCCTTCGACTCCGATCGTTCGATAATCGATCGCCAGCCCCGCCGCGTCGGCATGAGTCTTGGCGGCGGTGATCAGCTCGGGCGCCGCATCGACCGCGGTGACCTTGGCCCCCATCCGCGCGAGTGGTTCGGCGAGCAGCCCGGCGCCGCAGCCAACATCGAGCGCGGTTCGCCCCGCGAGCGGTCGAAGCGTGCATTCGTCGGCCTGCCAATGCTGGTCGATCCGGTCGCGGATGTAGCCGAGGCGGACCGGGTTCAATTTGTGAAGCATCTTCGACGCGCCATCGGGATCCCACCAATCGCCCGCTAGTCCCCCGAAGTGCGCGGCCTCGCTCGCTACGATGCTTGTGTTCGTCATTCCCGCTTCCTAACAGGACGCCGCGCTACACCCAAGGAACAACCGCACC
>JBKJUB010000038.1:0-6100 GCA_046590765.1 Sphingomicrobium sp.
CCGAAGTCGGCAAGACGCTGGCCGCGCGCGCCAAGGAGGCCGGTGTCTCAGCGGTCGTCTTCGATCGTGGCGGTTTCCTTTTTCATGGCCGGGTGAAGGCCCTTGCCGATGCCGCCCGTGAAGGCGGATTGGAGTTCTAAATGGCTGACGAAAACGAAACCCCGAAGGTCGAAGAGACCGCAGCTCCGGCAATTGCTGAAGCGGTTCCGGCTGCCGAAGCGGCTGCCGCCGAAGCTCCGGCCGCTGTTGAAGCAGCGCCTGCTGCTGAAACTCCTTCTGCGGAAGCGCCTGCGGCTGAAGCCCCGGCCGAAGCAGCTCCGGCTGCCGAGGCTGCTGCTCCGGCTCCCGAAGCGCCTGCTGCTGAAGCGCCTGTTGCCCAGGCTGCTGCTGCTGAAGCCGCACCCGAAGCGCCTGCTGTGCCCGATCGCGATGCCCGCGGTCCGCGCGGCGGCCGTGGTCGTGGTGGACCCGGCGGTGGCGGTCGCGACAATCGCGGCGGTGGTAATCGTGGACGACGCGACGACAAGCGCGGCGGCCGTGGCGGCAGCGACGATGGCGGCGAAGAACTGATCGAGAAGCTCGTTCACATCAATCGCGTGTCCAAGACCGTCAAGGGCGGCAAGCGCTTCGGTTTCGCGGCCTTGGTCGTGGTTGGCGACGGCAAGGGCCGCTCTGGCTTCGGCCATGGCAAGGCGCGCGAAGTGCCTGAGGCGATTTCCAAGGCGACCGCCGCAGCGAAAAAGGCGATGATCCGCGTTCCGCTGCGCGATGGCCGCACGTTGCACCATGATGGCAAGGGCCATTTCGGTGCGGGCAAGGTAACCGTCCGTTCGGCCCCGTCAGGTACCGGCATCATCGCCGGCGGCCCGATGCGCGCCGTGTTCGAAAGCCTTGGCGTGGCCGACGTGGTGACCAAGTCGGTCGGCACCTCGAACCCGTACAACATGATCCGGGCGACCTTCGAAGCATTGAAGGAACAGACCAGCCCGCGCTCGGTCGCGCAGCGTCGCGGCAAGAAGGTCGCCGACCTCCTCGGCCGTGGTGGAATGGCAGCGGCAGAAGCCGACGCCACCGCCGAAGCGATCGTGGAGTAATTCAGATGGCGAAGATCAAGATCACCCAGACCGGATCGCCGATCCGGCGCGACAAGACCCAGCGTGCGACCCTGGTCGGGCTGGGCCTGAACAAGATGCACCGCACGGTCGAAGTCGAAGAGACTCCGGAAGTGACGGGCCAGGTGCGCAAGGTCGCTCATCTGCTCAGCGTCGAGCGTTAATCCTTCAACCAACGGGCCCGCGGCCCTGCGCGACTAAAGCGAAAGCGAGTGCACATTATGAAACTGAACGAACTCCGCGACAATGAAGGCGCCCGCAAGGGCCGGATGCGCGTCGGACGCGGCATCGGCTCGGGCAAGGGCAAGACCGCCGGGCGCGGCCAGAAGGGCCAGAAGAGCCGTTCGGGTGTCTCGATCAAGGGCTTCGAAGGCGGCCAGATGCCGCTTCACATGCGGCTTCCGAAGCGCGGCTTCAACAACATCTTCGCCAAGGATTTCGCGGAAGTGAACCTGGGTGAGATCCAGAAGATGATCGACGCCGGCAAGCTCGCCGACAAGGGCACGCTCGACCATGCGGCATTGAAGGCCGCCGGCCTCGCGCGCGGTGGCCGTGATGGCGTCCGTTTGCTCGGCAAGGGCGTGTTGACCGCCAAGGTCAGCTTCAAGGTCTCCGGCGCGTCGAAGGGCGCGCTTGAGGCGGTCGAAAAGGCTGGCGGCATGGTTGAGGTGATGGACGTCGTCACTGCCGCCGAAAAGGCCGCCGCGAAGAAGGGCAAGGCCCGTCTCGCGCGGATCGCCGCCAAGGACGAAAAGAACGCCAAGAAGAAGGCCTGACGCTTTTCCCGCGTCGGGGGGCTTCGCTTGTCGCCTTCAATGACTATATCATCGGCGGTGGGGGGTATCGAGCCCGCCGCCGCCGTGATTTTTTAAGGGTATCGAATGGCATCCGCAGCCGAACAACTCGCTTCCAACATCTCGCTGTCGAGTTTCTCGAAGGCGACCGAGCTCAAGACCCGTCTGTGGTTCACGCTTGGCGCGCTGATCCTGTTCCGTTTGCTGTCGTTCGTGCCGATGCCCGGCATCAACCCGACCGCGATGGCCGCGCTTTACCAGACACAGAGCGGCGGCGTCCTCG
The DNA here is from genome assembly GCA_046590765.1 of Sphingomicrobium sp. Classification (GTDB taxonomy): domain Bacteria; phylum Pseudomonadota; class Alphaproteobacteria; order Sphingomonadales; family Sphingomonadaceae; genus Sphingomicrobium. The sequence continues at coordinate 2,190 of JBKJUB010000038.1, forward strand.
ACGTATTCAACACTTTTTCCGGTGGTGCGCTTGAACGCGCCAGCATCGTCGCGCTTGGCGTGATGCCCTACATCACGGCGTCGATTGTGGTCCAATTGGGCGCGACCCTGGTTCCCGCCTGGCAAACGCTCAAGAAAGAGGGCGAGACCGGGCGCAAGAAGCTCAATCAATACACCCGCTACCTGACCGTTCTGCTGACCAGCGTGCAGGGTTATTTTATCGCCGTCGGGCTGGAGAGTATTGGCGCCAGCCAGGGCATTGGCGCGGTGGTTGAACCCGGCATGCTGTTCCGCGTCGCCGCAACGATCAGCCTGGTCGGCGGCACCTTGTTCCTGATGTGGATCGGCGAGCAGATCACCAGCCGCGGGATCGGCAATGGCGTGTCATTGATCATCATGGCCGGGATCGTCGCCGCCATGCCGCGCGGCATCGCGCGTTTGCTGGAAGGCGGTCGAAGCGGGACGATGGACGCGACCGTGGTGATGGGGATCATCGCTCTGGTCGTTATCCTGACCCTGTTCATCTGCTTCATGGAGCGGGCCCAGCGGCGCGTGCTGGTGCAATATCCAAAGCGTCAGACCGCGCGCGGCATGACCCAGCAGGAACGCAGCCATCTGCCGATGAAGATCAACATTGCTGGCGTCATCCCGCCGATCTTTGCCTCATCATTGCTGCTGATGCCGTTGACCGTGATCCAGATGTCGGGTGCAGGCAAGGACCCGGGCGCCAGTGACTGGCTGATCACCATCAGCACCTATCTCCAGCATGGCGCGCCGCTGTATCTTGCGCTTTATGCTGCGGGGATCATCTTCTTCTGCTTCTTCTACTCGGCTGTGCAATTCAACAGCGAGGAAACTGCGGAAAATCTCAAGCGCCACGGCGGCTTCATCCCCGGCATCCGCCCGGGCAAGGCAACCGAAAACTACTTCGATTATCTGATCTCGCGCGTGACGGTGATCGGCGCGGCTTACCTGGTGCTGATCTGCCTGATCCCCGAAATTATGGCGTCGCAGACCGGCATCGCGCTCCAGCTCGGCGGAACCAGCTTGCTGATCGTGGTCAATGTGACCATGGATACGGTCAGCCAGATCCAGAGCCACTTGATCGCGCATCAATATGGCGACCTGATCAAGAAGGCCAAGCTGAAGGGCGGACGTCGGCGCTAGACCGAGCCGCTGAGGGAGAGGACGTGGCGTTGGACATCATCTTGCTGGGCCCACCGGGCGCTGGAAAGGGCACCCAGGCCAAGCGGCTCGAGGAGCGGCGCGGGATGGTCCAACTGTCGACCGGCGACATGCTTCGCTCCGCGCGTGAAGCCGGCACCCCGGTTGGCCTTCGGGTCCGCGCGGTGATGGACCGCGGCGAACTCGTCAGCGACGCGATCGTCTCGGCCCTGATCGGCGAGCATCTCGAAGCCAGCGGCACCGGCGCGATCTTCGATGGTTATCCGCGCACCCATCCGCAGGCCGAGGCGCTCGAAATCCTGCTCGAGGAACGCGGCCGCAAGATCGACCATGTGATCGAACTGGTGGTCGACGAGGAAGCGCTCGTCACCCGCATCACCGGCCGCTTCACCTGCTCCAAATGCGGCGCACCTTATCATGACGAGCTTCACTTGCCGAAGGTCGATGGCGTGTGCGACATTTGCGGCGGCACCGACTTCAAGCGCCGCCCTGACGACAACGAACAAACCGTTCGCACGCGGATGGCCGAATATCGCGAGAAAACCGCACCGATCCTGCCGTTCTACCAGGCCAAGGAATTGGTGCGGCAGGTCGATGGGATGGCGTCGGTCGAAGCGGTTGCGGCGGCGATCGACGCGATTTTGGACGCTTAGGCAAGCGGTTCAGAACGGTTGCGGACCAATCCCGGTCGTCGCCAGCGAATCAGCGCAGTTCGTTGCTGGTCAGCTTTCCATCCTGGTTGATATCGTAATTGGTGAACCGTCGGCCGGCGGCCTTGTTGAACTCGTCCACAGTGACCCGCCGATCGAGATTGACGTCGGTCATCGCTACCGGCTGGGGCACGCCGGAAACGTCGCTTCTACCGCCACCCGGATGGACGCGTGTGGCCGAAGGGATCGTCCCGCTCGTCACGATCGCGACCTGGCCTTTCACCACCGGCGCGGATGAGGTGGGCGTTGGACGGCGGCTCGACGAGGCGCCGATCTCGCCGCCTGCGGCCCGCGTCCTGGCTGGCGCATCGCGCTCATAGACGGCCATTTCGTCTGCATCGATCACCTTGTCACCATTGGCATCGAGCGCGGCGAAGAAGGCTTGGGCATCCTGCTGCAACTCCAGCCTGGATATCCCGCCGTCGCCGTCCCGGTCGGCCAGCTTAAACCACTGGTCAAACGGATCTTCGCCGGCCGCATTGGTCCGGAACAATTCCCCCATCAAGCTCAGATAGACCGAGCTCTTGGCCGAAGCTGGCTGCAGGGGGAAGCAGGAGGAGGCAGCAATGAAGGCAAGGGCGAAATGACGCATGGGCTTCCTCGTGTGAGTGTCGGCTAACCAAGCTCAGTCTTTTGCATTCGGGCGGGGGTGCGGACCAATCCTTCCTCTTCGCCCGTCAATCAGCTTCCCACCCGCTCCAGCGTCGTAAACCGATACCCTTCGCGAGTGCCTTTGGGCGGGTGATCCTCACACGCGATTTCGCGCCACGATCCTTCGTTTCGCGGATCGTCCATGAAGGTGTCGCCATCGACTTCGGCCAGCACTTCGGTCAGTTCGATCTTCTGCGCCAGCTCGTGAAACATTTCGAAGATCGAGGTGCCGCCGATCACCGTCACCCGGTCCTTGCCCGCCAGTTTCAGCGCCTCGTCGAAATCGCGCGCGACGTCGACCCCATCGACCGACCAGTCGGGATCGCGGGTCAGGACGATGTGACGGCGGCCGGGGAGCAGGCCGGGCAGGCTGTCGAAGGTCTTGCGGCCCATGATCATCGCGGAGCCCATCGTCACCGCCTTGAAATGCCTGAGGTCGCCCGGCAGGTGCCACGGCAGGGTGCCGTCCTTGGCGATGGTGCCGTTGATCGCGCGCGCGACGACGATCGTGATGTCCTGCTTTGCCATGTGCTTGTCCTACGCTTGTGCGGGCCAGCGCGGCAAGCGTAGGGGAAGGCATGAACCCCGCGCAGCAAAACTTGGTCGAGGCGATGGTCGCCCGCTTCGGGGCCAAGGCGGCGCTGACCGATGCGGCCGATATCGCACCGTGGCTGACCGACTGGCGCGGGCGGTGGACGGGGGCGAGCGCGGCGATCCTCCAGCCAACGACGACCTCAGAGGTGGCCGCATTGGTCGCGCTCGCGAATGAACGCAACGTCCCGCTCGTCCCGCAGGGCGGCAACACGTCGATGGTCGGCGGCGCGACTCCGCCCGCTGACGGCTCGGCGCTGATCGTCTCGCTCCGCCGAATGAATATTATTCGCTCGATTGAGCCGGGTCACGCGGTCGCCGAGGCCGGCGTAATCCTCGAAACGCTCCATCTCGGCGCCGCCGACACCGGCCAGCGCTTCCCGCTGACGCTTGGTTCACGCGGCAGCGCGACCATCGGCGGGCTGACCTCGACCAACGCCGGCGGCACCCAGGTGCTCCGCTTCGGCACCATGCGCGGGCTGGTCGAAGGGGTCGAGGCGGTGCTTCCCGACGGCACGATCCACGATGGCCTGGCAGGGCTCAAGAAGGACAATCGCGGGCCGTCGATCGACCAGCTGCTGATCGGCGCGGAAGGGACGCTCGGCCTGATCACCGTCGTCCGCCTCAAGCTCCTTCCCGCCGTCCACCAGCGCGCGGTGGCGTGGCTCGGGCTGGCCGATCCCGACGCCGCATTGGCCGTGCTCCGCGCGCTCCAGGCGGGCACCGACCGCATCGAAGGTTTCGAAATCCTGCCCCGCGACAGCCTCGACGCCGC
>JBKJUB010000051.1:0-6082 GCA_046590765.1 Sphingomicrobium sp.
CATGATGAACATCGCCGCCAGGCCCTTCTCGGGTTCGCCAACCAGCCAGCCCTTGGCGCCGTCATAATTCATCACGCAGGTCGAATTGCCGTGGATCCCCATCTTATGCTCGATCGAGCCGCAGCTGACCGGATTGCGATCGCCGAGCGACCCGTCTTCGTTGACGAGGAACTTGGGCACCACGAACAGGCTGATGCCTTTCACATTGTCGGGCGCGCCGGCGATCTTCGCCAGCACGAGGTGGATGATATTCTCGGCCAGGTCATGCTCGCCCGACGAGATGAAGATCTTGGTCCCGCTGATCGCATAGCTGCCATCGGCATTGGGGTCGGCCTTGGTCTTGATCAGCCCCAGGTCGGTGCCACAATGCGGTTCGGTCAGGTTCATCGTCCCGGTCCAGGTGCCCGCCACCATCTTGGGGACGTACATCTGCTTTTGCTCGTCGGTGCCCTTGACCAGCAATGACGCGATCGCGCCGGCGGTCAGCCCGTGATACATTTCGAACGCCTGATTGGCCGATAGCACATATTCGCTGACCGCGCTCGCAAGCACCTGTGGCAGGCCCTGCCCGCCATATTCCTCGGGCGCCGACAATGTGGTCCAGCCGCCGTCGCAAAATTGCTTGTACGCTTCCTTGAACCCGGTCGGGGTGGTCACCGATCCGTCGGCGTGACGCGTGCAGCCTTCTTCGTCCCCGACACGGTTCAACGGCGCGAGGACTTCGGCGGAAAAGCGACCGCCTTCTTCGAGAATCGCCTCGACGATGTCGCTCGATGCGTTGGCGAAGGCCGGGAGATTGTCATATTTGCCAAGCTCAACGATGTGGTCGAGCACGAACTTGGTCTCGCGGACCGGTGCGGCATAGACGGGCATTTAACTCTCCTGGTCTTGCGCTTTGACGAGCGCGATGAATTGATTGAGTTCATTGATCGTGGCGTCGATATCGATCCGTTGCGCGGCCAGCTTGTCGGCCTGCGCCTGGCATCGTTCGATGGTCACCAGCCGCTGGGTCTTGCGACCGTCGCCGACGTCATACAGGTCGAGCAATTCCTTGATGTCGTTGAGGCTCAGCCCGACGCGCTTGCCGCGCAGGATCCACGCCAGCCGCGCCCGGTCGCGCTCCGAATAGAGCCGCGTCGTCCCCCGCCGCTCGGGCGCGATTAGCGCTTCATCTTCGTAAAAGCGAAGCGCGCGGGCGGTGACGGCAAACTCGTCGCACAGTTCACCGATCGAATAGTGGCTCCGCCCCTTGTCTCCGCCAAGATTACGGGACGATTGGGCAAAGGCGTCGGGCGAGGCCAATCCCGAAGGCCGAGTCGGCACCACTGGCCCCGCCGAACCCAAAAACGCCGACTTTCCTGGTCCACTGCTGAGCATGATAAGGCAGGTACCTTACGTTTCCGTAAAGGTCAATGCATCAAAAGCGAATAGCGACAAATGTGTGAGGCCCGCGTATAGGCGCGTCTTCACCGCCCCTGTCATGGATTCACGCCGTCCCATGCTGACGACCAACCCGTTTAAAAATTTCGATCCTGACGCGGACAAGCTGCACGAGGAATGCGGCGTGTTCGGCATCTGGGGCGCCGACAAAGCGTCGGCCCATGTCGCGCTGGGCCTGCACGCACTGCAGCATCGCGGGCAGGAAGCGTCGGGGATCACTAGCTTCGACAGCAAGCATTTCCATTCGCACCGTGCGATGGGCCACGTCGCCGGCAATTTCGACCGCGACGAAATCATCAATGCGCTGGCCGGGTCAGCGGCGATCGGCCACAATCGTTATTCGACCACCGGCGAGAATGGCCTGCGCAACGTCCAACCCTTGTTCGCCGAACTTGCGACCGGCGGGTTCGGGATCGCGCACAATGGCAATTTGTCGAATGCGATGGCGCTTCGCGACCGGCTGGTGAAGCGCGGCTCGATCTTCCAGTCGACCAGCGATACCGAAGTCATCATCCACCTTGTCGCAACCTCGTCGCACGACGCGTTGGTTGACCGGCTGGTGGATGCGTTGAAGCAGGTCGAAGGAGCTTACTCGCTGGTCATCCTGACGCCCCAAGGCATGGTTGCATGCCGCGATCCGCTCGGCATCCGCCCTTTGGTAATGGGGAAGCTCGGCGAGGCTATCCTGTTCGCGTCGGAGACCGTCGCACTCGACGTTATCGGCGCGACGTATGTCCGCGATGTCGATCCCGGCGAACTGATCGTGGTCGACGCCGCCGGTGCGAAATCCTTGCGTCCGTTCGCGCCGCAACGCCCGCGACCGTGCATCTTCGAGCATGTCTATTTCAGCCGCCCCGACAGCGTCGCGGAGGGCAAGTCGGTCTATGAAGTGCGCAAGAATATCGGTGCGGAACTCAGCCGCGAAGCGCCGGTCGAGGCCGATTATGTCGTTCCCGTGCCCGACTCGGGAGTGCCTGCGGCGATCGGTTTCAGCCAGGAAAGCGGCATTCCGTTCGAGCTCGGGATCATTCGCAGCCATTATGTCGGTCGCACCTTCATCCAGCCCAGCGCCAATGGCCGCACGACCGGCGTAAAGATGAAACACAATGCCAATTCGGCGCTGATCAAGGGCAAGCGCATCGTGCTGGTCGATGATTCGATCGTCCGCGGGACGACCAGCCTGAAGATCGTGCAAATGATGCGCGACGCCGGCGCGACCGAAGTGCACATGCGGATCGCCTCGCCGCCAACCGCCCACAGCTGTTTCTACGGCGTCGACACCCCCGAGCGCGAGAAATTGCTTGCGGCGCGGATGGACGTCGCGGCGATGCGCGAATTCATCCAGGCCGACAGCCTGGCCTTCATTACCATCGACGGCCTGTACCACGCGATGGGCGAGGCGCGCGACGCCGCCCAGCCACAGCGTTGCGACGCGTGCTTCACCGGCGCTTATCCGACCAAATTGACCGATCACCCGGCAGGCGCGAGCGACGCCGCGCAGGAACAAGCGATGGAAGACAGCTTTCCAGTCGCCGCCAACCAATAGGATTTGCAATGACTGACACGAAGCCGTTCGATGGCAAGCTGGCGCTTGTTACCGGCGCTAGCCGTGGGATTGGTGCCGCCACTGCCGAAGCGCTTGCCGCTGCTGGAGCGCATGTGATTCTGACGGCGCGCACCGCGTCGGCTCTGGAGGAGGTTGAGGAGCGAATCCATGCCGCCGGCGGCGCGGCGACGATGGCGCCGATGGATTTGACCGAGAGCGATCATATCAAGAAATTGGCCGAGGCGGTTGCCGGGCGTTGGGGCAGCCTCGACGTGCTTATACTCAACGCGGCGATGCTCGGCAGCCTAAGCCCGGTCGAGCATCTCGATCCCAAGGAATTGGGCCGCGTGTTCGCGCTCAACGTCCACGCCAACCAGGCGCTGATTGCGGCGTTCGATCCGTTGCTCCGCCGTGCTGTCAAGGCAGAGATTATCGGGGTCACCTCGTCAGTCGGAAGCGAGCCGCGCGCTTTCTGGGGGGGGTATGGTGCGTCGAAGGCGGCTTTCGAGACGTTGCTCGGCGCCTATGCCGACGAGACCGCGCATGGCGGCAAGGTCCGCGTTCAAATCCTCGATCCCGGCGCGACCCGGACCCGAATGCGGCAGCTGGCTTTTCCGGGAGAGGAGCCAGAATCGCTGAAAGGCCCGGAAGTCGTGGCTAGCGCGATCATCGCGCATCTGCAGGCCGATTCTGAAAGCGGAAGCCGGGTTACGATCGACTGAGCGTAACTTGGGCGACGTCGATGCCACGACCGCGGAAGCCACCTTCGCAATACATTAGATAATAGCGCCACAGATTGTGGAACTCGTCGTCGAACTCGCTAAGGCGGCCAGCGGTGACAGCTTGGTCGTACTGCGAGCGCCATAGGGCGAGCGTGTCGGCATAATCCAGCGCGAAGCCGTCGCGGTCGCTCCAGCTTAGACCGCGGTCCTGTGCGAGTGCTTGGAATCGCGGTTCATTGAGCAGCATCCCGCCAGGGAATATATAGGCCTGGATGAAATCGGCACTGCTCGAATATGCGTCGAACAGCCGGTGGTCGATCGAAATGAACTGGAGCGCCGCCTTGCCGCCGGGCCGTAAGTTGCGGTGGAGGCAATCGAGATACGCCGGCCACCAGCGTTCGCCGACCGCTTCAACCATTTCGACCGAGGCGATGGCGTCGAACTGTTCGTCCACCACGCGATAATCTTCGAGGCGGATAGAGCAGCGGTTACTTAGACCCGCCCCCGCAATCTTGTCGTCCGCCCAGCTCTTCTGTTCAACCGACAGCGTCAGCCCGACGACATCGACCCCGCGCTTCGCCGCCGCAATCGCCAGCGTCCCCCAGCCGCAGCCAATCTCGAGCAGGCGCTGGCCGGGCTTGAGGTCGAGCCGGTCGAGCAGCATTTCGTTCTTGCGATGCTGTGCCGCCTCCAATCCCCCTCCCGCCGGAGCGGGAGGGGTCGACTCGCCAACGGCGAGCGGGGGAGGGCCTGTCCGGTCCCCGCGAGACAGGCCCTCCCCTTCGCGCTTCGCGCTCTTCCCCTCCCGCTCCGGCGGGAGGGGGGTGAAACGCCCGCTTGAATAGGTCATGCCGGGGTCGAGCCACGCGGCGTAGAAATCATTGCCGAGGTCATAATGCGCGGCGATATTTTCCCGCGCCCGCGCAAGGCCATTGTCGCGCAGGCGATGGGCGAGCGAATTAATCCACCGCATCGGCCCTTTGGCGCGGGCAACGTCCCCCAGCGCAACCGCATTGGCCATGAACAATTCGAACAATGGCACCGGATCGGGCGACGACCATTCGCCCGCCGCCCACGCCTTGTACCAGCCGACCGACCCCGAGGTCGCAAGCCGAACCAGCGGCATCCAATTGTGGAGCCGGACGATCGCCACCGGCCCCGGCGATCGAAACCCGATGCGGCGGTGCGAGCCATCGGGCAAGGTGACGTCGATCCCACCCAGTTCGAGCCGTTCGTCGAGCCGGTTAAGCACGGCGGCAAAGGCCGGCGCGGCAATTCGCCCGACGACGCCCGCGCCGGTCGCGAAACGCCGATCGGCCCGGACCAGATGAGAACCACGCGACGCCATGCGAACCCTATCCTACCCGGTCTTCGCCTTGGCAAGCGCGCTGAGCGCTCGATCTCGGGCTTCGCGGTGGCCGATGATCTTTGCCGGATAGCTGCCGCGCCGATCATCGGACGGATCGTGGATTTCTGAGTCGGGCAGCGCAGCCAATTCCGGCACCCAGCGGCGGATATAATCGGCGGCGTCGAACTTGTCCGACTGGGTTAGCGGAGCCATGATCCGGACGAACATGTTGGCGTCGATCCCGCTGCCCGCGGTCCATTGCCAATTGACACTGTTCGACCCGTAATCGGCGTCGACCAGGCAATCCCAAAACCACGCCTCGCCAGCCCGCCAGTCGATCAGCAGATGCTTGACCAGGAAGCTGGCGGTGATCATCCGAACGCGATTGTGCATCCAGCCCGAGGTCCACAATTGACGCATTCCGGCGTCGACGATCGGATAGCCGGTTATCCCCCTCTGCCACGCAGCAAGATCGACCGGGGCGTTGCGCCATTGGATCGAATCAAGCTGGGGGCGGCCATTGGTGCGGCCGTAATCGGGCAGTTGCAGGATGACGTTCTGGGCATAATCGCGCCAGCCAAGTTCCCCCAGGAACGTGTCGACTGAGCCGCCAACGTCGGCGATGCGATGCCAGATTGTCGCGGGGGAGATTTCGCCAAAGTGGAGGTGCGGCGACAGGCGCGAGGTGCCTTCGGTCGATGGCAGGTTTCGCTGGGCCTCGTAACGCGCGGCGAGGTCAGCAAAATCGTCGAGGCGATCGGATGCGCCTGCTTCCCCGGGAGTCCATTCTTCGCCGAAGCCGGTGGCCCAGTCGGGGTGGGTCGGAAGCAAATTCCAATCGTCGAGTTGATCGGACGGCGGCCACGCAGCGGGCGCGTCGAAATGGTCGGGCGCGGGAAGCGGCTGGGCGGGCGGCATCTGCTCGCGCAAGGCGCGCCAGAACGGCGTAAAAATCTTGTACGGCTGACCCGCCCCGGTGGTGACGCTGCCCGCAGGCGCGAGGTAGTTGCCGTCGTGGAGGATGAG
>JBKJUB010000170.1:0-4735 GCA_046590765.1 Sphingomicrobium sp.
GACTGGCTGGCGCTGCTCGACGAGGCCGGAATTCCGGCCGGGCCTATCAACAGCGTGACCCAGGCGCTGGCCGACCCGCAGGCGGTGTTTCGCGGCGCGCGGATTTGGGCGGGCGGGGGTCGACTGGGGACGGTCGAAATGGTCGGATCGCCGCTGCGGATTGACGGCGAACGACAGGATGCGCCGCTCCCTCCGCCAGGGCTTGGCGAACATGGCGAGGCGTTGCTGGAGTGGGTCAGCGCTGAGGAATTGGCGCGGCTGAAGGACGCCGGTATCGCCGGCTAGTCGAGCGTCTTTTCTTTATACTTGGCCTCGATAAACCGGCCTTGGGTTTCGAACGCCGCGACATCGCCGCGCGCCAAAGATTGCGAAATATCGCCGAGCGCCTCGCGACCCGCGACGAGTGCCTCGACCAAGCGCTGGTCAACGGTCTTGCCCTCGCCATCGGCCTCGGTCCGGTACGCGGTGGGGACATGGAGGTAGCGGTCGATCAGGCCGGGAAGGTGGATACTGAGGAGGCGCCGCGCGTCCTGTGCTTCGGGCATCGTATCGCCGAGCCGGGCGAGCGATTCGCGTAACGGCGGAAGCGCCTGGCCGATGCGGTCGATCTCGGCTTGCGCGGGGGCTGGCAGGCCGCGCCGCGCGCGGAACATGTAACTGTCGAACTTGTCGACCATCTCGCCGTTCGACGCATCGGTCGGGATTTTCGGCGCGGTCGCAGTGCCGACCACCCCGCCAAAAAAGATCAGCCCGAAGGCGGCGATCGCGATCCCCACCGCGACGACGAAGCCGATGATCCCGATCGGGTTGAGCAGCCCGAGCGCCAGCGCGCCGATGATGATCGCCAGCGCGACCATCGTCGCACGGGTGAAGGCGCGACCATAGCCACCGAGTCGGCGATCGCGTTCGCGCTTGCGGGCGTCGCCGTTCGCGCCCTGGCGCTCGTCGACCCGGGCCATTACCCGGTCGGCGCGCGCCAAGGTGGCATCGAACTTGTCGAGGTTCATTTGCTGTCGAGCGCCTCGAACGGCGAGGAGGTGTTTTCCAGCCGGCCCTGGGCAACGCCCTCGGCGCGGGCGATATAGCCCTTCGACTTGGCGACCTCGGTGCCAAGCGTTTCGACGGTCTGTTTCATATTGGCCAGCGCGGTCAGCTTGAACGCGTCGATCGAGTCCATCGTGTCGTAGATATTCTGGAACGCGCGCTGGAGCGTCTCGAGCGGGATAGTCGAGCTTGAAGCCTGCTCGTGGATCGCGCCCGACTGGGTCTTGAGCAACTCGCCGGTGGTGTCGATCATATTAGCGGTGGTGGTGTTCAACGCGCCAATCTGTTCGAGCACGAGCCGCTGGTTGGACATTGCCGACGCGACGGTGACCGCGGTGCGCAACGCTGAAACGGTGGTGGTCGAGGCGCGGTCGACGCCTTTGACGAGCTCGACATTGTTCTTCTTGACCAGGTCGAGCGCGAGATAGCCCTGCACCGTGACCGCCATTTGGGTCAGCAGATCGGTGGTCCGCTGGCGAGTGTAGAATAATGCCGTCTCGCGGATCGCCTTGGCCTTGGCCGGATCAGTAGCGTCAAGCTGGTTGGCCTTATCCTCAAGCGAGCGGTCGAGCGTCTTGGAGATGTGGATCATCTGCTCTAGCTTGTGCATCGTCTTCCATAGCCCGCCGCGCTCGGTATCGATCGCGGCATTGTCCATCAGCAGTTCGTCCTTGCCGTTGCCGAGGCGCTGGAGAATCGCCGAAATGTGCGTCTGCGAGCTGCGATATTTGTCGAAATAATTGTTCACCTTGTTCCCGAACGGGATGATTCCGAGGAACTTGCGGGTAGTCATGCCCTTGCCGGCTTCCTTGGGGTCGAGCCCCTCGACGGTGCGGCGAAGCTCGGTCAGATCGGCGCCGATCCCGGTATCGCTGTCGATCGCTTTCACCGGCCGGTCGAGGAAACGGTTCGACGCCCCCGCCGCCTCGGCGATTTCCTTGCGGCCCATCGCGGTCAGGGCGTCGACCTTCTTGCCGAATTCGGGGCTGTTGCTGTCGAGCGCGGCAAGTTCATCGACGAACTTGGCGACCTTGTCGTCCAATTGGCTGGTTTCGGCAGCCTTCAACGGCACCAGGCCCGACGCCTCATGCACCGGCACCGCTTGGAGCGCGTCGGGCGCTTCGAGCTTGATCTTGGTCGCGGTCGGGGTGTCGACCGATGGTTCTGCAGTGGGCTCGAGTGCCATTGTTAGTGCCTTTCCTGACCCTGGGTCGGTGCCGAACCTGAACGCGGCACGGCCCGCACGCAAGAACTTGTCGTGTATTATAGGAACAATACGCCGGAGCATCAAGTCGGGACAGCCGCATGGTTAATGCCGCATCCACCATTTCGACGAACGCTTTGCACACCCTGTCTTGGCTAGATGATCCCCTGAACACCCACCGTGAGGCGAGGAATTCATGCGCAATTTCATGAAGAAAATCTGGCATGACAAGCGCGGCAACGCGATCGTCATCGTCGCCGCGACGATGCCGCTGCTGATTGGATCGGCGGGGCTTGCGACCGATACCATCCAGTGGGCGCTGTGGAAGCGCCAGCTGCAGCGCGCGGCGGACTCGGCGGCGATCGCGGGTGTTTACGATCGCTTCGCCAATGCCGGCGCGACCGCCACCACCTCGACCGCTGTGTCGCACGACATCACGCTCAACCATCACACCAACATCACACTGGAAGCGACGTATCCCAAGGTCACGTTCCCGGCGGATGCCGGCAACAACAAAAATCAGGTGAAGGTCGAACTGGCGGTTCGCCGTCCGCTGGCGTTCAGCGCGATGTTCATGAAGGGCGCGCCGCTGATCAAGACGACGGCGACCGCGGCGACCATTTCGAGTTCGGGCGAGTTTTGCGTGCTCAGCCTGCAAAAGAACAGCAAGACCGGGATTCAGGCCACTGGCAGCACCACGATCCAGATGGATTGCGGAATGATGACCAACTCGACAGCGACCAACGCTGCGGCGGGCCAGGGTAGTGCCAATGTCTACGCCACAACGCTTGCGGCGTCGGGTGGTATTTCGCAGTCCAGCAACTGGCATATCACGACCTACCAGCCGTATTCGCCAGCGCTTGAGGATCCCTATATCGGGCTGGCGCCCGACTCGTCCGATTTCTCCAGCTGTGCCTCGTCGCCACCGGCCCTCTCCGCAAGCAACCAGACGATCACCGGGGGCGGCTGCTATTCCTCGATCAGTGTCGGGTCGAACAAGTCGCTCACGCTGAAGGACGGGATTTACATCGTCAATGGCGGCGGTCTCGATGTGAAGGGTGATTTGACCGTCACCAACGGCACAATCGTCCTGACCAACAAGGATTCGTCGCAGACCGCACCGGTCGGGTCATTCGATCAGAACGGCAACGGCAGTATTAACATCACGGCACCGTCAACCGGCAAATGGGCGGGCCTGGCAATCTATCAGGATCGGCGCGCGGTCGACGGCGCACCGACGGGCAACATTACCTCCAGCAGCCCGAACAAGATCAATGGCAGCTCGACGTCAAAGATCATCGGCTCGCTTTATTTTCCGAACCAGCAACTGACCTACAATGGCGACGGCACCGGCGGCGCGACGTGCACGCAATTCGTGGCCAAGCGGATTTACTGGTCGGGCAATAGCGGGATCAACAATTTCACCGCCGATTGCGACCGGTTCGGGATTAGCAACATCCGGGCCCCGCTTAAGGTGAGGTTGATCGCATGATCCAGCTGTTACGCTCGATCCGCTCAGAAGAGCGGGGTGCCGCGATCATCGAGCTGGCATTCATCGCTCCGGTGATTGCCTTGATGACGGTCGGCGTGGTCGATATGTCGAACGGCTTCGGCCGCAAGCTCAAGCTTGAGCAAGCGGCGCAGCGATCGATCGAAAAGGTCATGCAGACTACTGGCGTGCTGTCGGTCGAGGGGACGATCACGGCCGAGGCAATGTGCCAATATAATGGCACTGAAGCTGACGGCATCACTTGCAAGACGCTCCCGATCACAGCCGCCAATATCACCGTCACACACCGGGTCGAATGTGCCGGCGTGCTGACCAATGCCGAAGATTGCGCCGACGACGACGTCGAAGCGAAGTGGCTTCAGGTCAAGGTGACCGACGACTATGCGCCTTTGTTCCCGCTCAAGTTCACCGGGATCGACGCCGGCGGCAAATATCACATCGAGGCGATTGCCGGAATGAGGACCAAATGATCAAGCGCCTTCGCTCCATCGGCAGCAACGCGCAGGGAGCTGCGGTCATCGAACTGGCGTTTGCGCTGCCCGCGCTAATCGTCCTGATGTGGATGATCGTCCAGCTCGGCCTGGTGTTCCGCGCGATGTCGGGGATTCAGCACGGGCTGGGGCAGGGCGCGCGCACCGCGACGTTGTTTCCAAAGCCGACCGACACGGTCATCAAGCAGGAAATTCTCGACGCGGTTTACGGTATCGGCCCGGGCAGCTTTACAGTCGCGGCGCCAGCGACGGGCACCGCCGACGGCGCGACCTACCTCGACCTCAAGGTCAGCTATACCCAAAAGACCGATCTGTTGCTGTTCTCCGGCCCGACGATCAAAGTCAGCCGCGCCAAGCGCGTTTGGGTCGCCACCAGCTAAATCGGAATTCAGGCGGTCGCCTCCGCCTTGGCCGCAAAGAAGGATGCGATCGCTTGTTTGACCTCGTCAGAGGCAAGCCGCTCGCCGAAATGGCCATTTTCCAACT
>JBKJUB010000183.1:0-4120 GCA_046590765.1 Sphingomicrobium sp.
GTTGCGTTCGGCCAGCGTCCCGCCCCATTGCTTCTCGAGCGGCTCGAGCGCGGCCATCGCTTTGGCCTGATCGAACAGATAAGTCATCGAATCCTTGACGATCGGTGCGGCCGCGGAGGCGCCGAAGCCACCATGCTCGATGATGCAGCCCATCGCGTAGCGCGGGTTCTCGACTGGCGCGAACGAGATGAAAAGCGCGTGGTCACGCAAATTCCAGTTGCCCTGATGGCCACGTGAGATCAGTCTGGAGACCTGCGCCGTACCCGTTTTGCCGGCCATCTTCACAGTGTCGAGCGGCAGTTTCGCGCCCGCTGCCGTGCCATGATCGACCACTGCCGCCATCCCGTCACGAACGATCCTGAGAAATTCGGGGTCAATGTCGAGGTCGGGCACGGTGCGCCGCTCACCGCCCATCAGTAGGCGCGGCTGGAGCAGTTTTCCCGATGCAATCCGGGCCGGCATCACGGCTAGCTGAAGCGGATTGATCAGTACGTAGCCTTGGCCGATCGACGTATTGGCCGAATCATAACCCTGCCATTTGCGGTTGTATTTCTTCATCAGCCAGTCGGGATTGGGCATGGTCCCGAAGCGCTGACCGGGAATTGGCAGGTCGAATTTCTCGCCATATCCCAAGTAATGGACCATGTCGGTCGTCTGTTGCGGGTCGGTCCGCAGACCCATTGTCCAGAAATAGGTGTTGCAGCTGTGGGCGATGGCCTCCGCCATATCTACCGAGCCGTGGGCCGCGTCGTCGCGAAAGTAGCGGTTTCCGACCTGGACACCGCCGGCGCAATAGACCCGCTGCTTGGGATCGATGCCCTGCTTCAGAAAGCCGAGCGCCATCGCCGCTTTGATCGTCGATCCTGAAGGGTAGAGCCCTTGCGCGACCTTGTTGAGCAACGGGATGTGATCGTTGTCCGACAGCATCTTCCACTCGGTTCGGCCAATTCCCTCACTGAAGCTGTTCGGGTCGAAGGCCGGCATCGAGACGAAGGCCAGGATGTCGCCGCTGACAACGTCCATCGCCACCAGCGCGCCGGACTGGTCGCCCATCCGCCGCGCCGCATATTGCTGAAGGCCCTGGTTGATCGTCAGCTGGACGCTTTGCCCGCTGCTGTCAGGCTTCGGATCGAGTTCCTGGACCAGCTTGCCGCGCGCGGTGACTTCGATGCGCTGGCCGCCGGGAACCCCGCGCAACTTGGGTTCAAGCGATTTCTCGAGGCCCGCCTTGCCGATCTTGAAGCCCGGGATGATCAGCAAAGGGTTCTTGTCCTCGGCTTGATATTCCTTGGCATTGGCGGTGCCTACATAACCGAGGAGATGAGCGACTGCGGGGCCATCGGGATAGTAACGCGAATAGCCGCGCGACGGGGTGACGCCGGGCAATTCGGGAAGGCGAACGGTGACCGCAGCATATTTGGCATAGTCGATATTCTCGACCACCGAGACTGGCTGGAAACCCTTGGCAGCGGCAAGGTCGCGCTTGATCCGGTCGACATCATCAGGCGTCAGCGACAACAATTTGGTCAGCGACGCGATCACCGCCGGTGCATTTTCAAGCTGTTGAGGGACAATATCAACGCGGAAGCTGGCGCGGTTGATGGCGATCGGCTTGTCATTGCGATCGACGATCCAGCCGCGCCGCGGCGGCACCGGGATCAGCTGCACGCGATTGCTTTCGCTCAATAATTTGTATTTTTCATTCTGCGCAACGGCGAGATAGCCGAGCCGCGCAATCAAGGTCGCACCGACCGCCGCCTGCGCACCGCCGACGAGCAGCATGCGGCGCGAAAAAGCGAGGCTCTGATGCGCGCCGGTATAGCGTTTCTTGCCTGGGCCGAGGATGCTCATTGCCGCCCCAAGCGCCACCGATCGGCGCGCGATACGATCATCGCGGCAAGCGGGAAGGCGAGCACCCCGAACGCGATGGCGGGAAGAATACGGACCAACGCGACCGGCGCTCCGGCGAGGCCTGCAACCGCCCAATCGGCCCAGCGATCGACCGCGATCAGCACCGTGGCGATGGCCCATTCGACCCAATAATCACGCCACTGGGTACGCTGATCGACCAATTCCATCGCCAGCATGACGGCGGTCCACAGCGACACCGACAAGCCGATCGGCGCGCCGGTCAGCAGATCGTTGGCCAAGCCCATTGGCGCAGCCCACCAGATTGGCCACGGATCGGCGCGCAGTAACCGCCACGCGATCAGCATCAGGAAGCCGGCGTTAGGCCACCAGCCGGTCGCCGAGACGATCGGCAGGGCCGAGAGCGTCGATCCGGCAAGGACGGTGGCGACGGGGATGATGCTGGCGCCGGTGACCGGCCCGGCATTGAGCTTGGCGCCACTCTTGTTGGTCAGGGCCGAGCGAGCCATGATTAGCGCTCGCCTGGCGGAGGCGTGGTCGCAGCGACAATCGCGGCGGGCTCGAAAACGCGCTCGACGATCGCAAAGCTCGACTTGCTCGGATCGGCCAGCGGAATTCCAAGCGCGCCGTCATCGTCGAGCCGGATGATCCGCGCAATTGGGACCAATGGCGGATAAAGCCCGCCGGTGCCCGAGGAGACGATGATGTCGCCGCGCTTGAACGGGTTGCGACCGACTTCGAGTGGGCGGATATCGACCGTCCCGTCGCCGCGCCCCGTCGAGATGACGGGAATGCCGCCTCGCAGTAGTCGCGCCGGGACGATATTCGAGCGGTCGCTGACCAGCAGCACGCGGCTGGCCGAGGAACCGGCTTCGATCACGCGGCCGACCATCCCGTCGGCAGTGCGCACCGGCATTCCAACCTCGACCCCGTCGCTGCGGCCGACCGAGAGGATCGCGAAGCGACGCGTGCTTTCGAAGCTCGATCCGACGATCCGGCCAGCTGCAATTGCCGATTCGCTGCGTTCGCGAAGCCCGAGCGCAGCCTTGAGCTGGACATTTTCAAGCAGCACCGCCTTGGCGCGGATGATCTGGCGGCGGAGCGCCAAGCGTTCGCGCTTGAGGCCGGCGTTCTGCGCGGCGGCATTCCAATAATCGCTCGCCCCGCCCAACACGCCGGTGACGGTCGTCGAGACTTCGGACAAGCCGTTGGTAATCGGCGAGGTGACGTCGAGCGCAGCGCCACGAACACCGGCATAGGTCGATGGAGCGACCAGCGACAGGATCAGCATGATCAGCCCGACGATCAGTCCGGCAATCGCCGCGACCAGCCCGAAGAACAGGCTGTATTGCGCTTTCCTCGACCAGCCCGGACGTGGACCCGCCGGCCCGGCCATCGTCAGCCCTTACGCCGTCTGCAGGACACCGCGGAACTGCTCTTCCTCGAGCGCCCGTCCGGTGCCCAGCGCGACGCAGGTCAGCGGGTCGTCGGCGACGGTCACTGGCAAGCCGGTCTCGTCGCGAAGAACTTCATCGAGTCCCTGGAGCAAGGCACCACCGCCAGTGAGCACAATGCCCTGGTCGCAAATGTCGGCAGCCAGCTCGGGCGCGGTATTCTCGAGCGCGATGCGCACACCCTCGACAATCGTCCCGACCGGCTCTGAAAGCGCTTCCGCGATCTGGCCCTGATTGATGGTGATTTCCTTGGGCACGCCATTGACCAGATCGCGACCCTTGATGTGGACCGTCTCGCCGATCCCGTCGACCGGGGGTTTGGCGATGCCGACTTCCTTCTTGATCCGTTCGGCCGTGGCTTCACCGATCAGGAGGTTGTGATTGCGCCGGACGTAGGAGGAGATGGCTTCGTCCATCTTGTCGCCGCCGACCCGCACCGACGTGGTGTAGGCGAGGCCGCGAAGCGACAGGACGGCAACTTCGGTCGTCCCGCCGCCGATATCGACGACCATCGAGCCAACCGGTTCAGTAACCGGCATGTTGGCGCCAATCGCGGCGGCCATCGGCTCTTCGATCAGGAACACCTGGCTCGCACCGGCATTGGACGCGGCGTCGCGGATTGCGCGGCGCTCGACCGAGGTCGATCCCGAGGGAACGCAGATCACGATCTGTGGCCAGCGCAGGAAGCGTCGGGGGCCGTGGACCTTGTGGATGAAGTGCTTGATCATCTGCTCGGCGACATCGATGTCGGCGATCACGCCGTCGCGCAGCGGGCGGATCGCCTCGATCTGGTCGGG
>JBKJUB010000104.1:0-3221 GCA_046590765.1 Sphingomicrobium sp.
TTTCCAAACCGGCGGCCGCGACCGCCTCGGCCTTCGCGGCCTGTGTTACAGTGAGAGTGCATCTGTGTTTATCCTTTCAAGATGCGTCTAAGATATATCGCAGATAAGATTTGGCAAGGGGGTACGTGCAACTTTTTTGCGGACGGCTTATTGCAGGGGGGATGGCCGATTTGTTTCCCGACGCGCTTCGCGATCCGCAGGAAACCGCTCTCGCCCCCGGCGCGCCGCTGGCCGAGCGCTTGCGCCCGCGCGGCCTCGACGAGGTCGTCGGGCAGGAACATCTCACCGGCCCCGAAGGCGCGCTGGGGCGGATGGTCGCTGCGGGCAAATTATCGTCGCTGATCCTGTGGGGGCCACCCGGCACCGGCAAAACCAGCATTGCGCGGTTGCTCGCCGATGCAGTTGGGCTGCGGTTCGTTTCGATCTCGGCGGTGTTTTCGGGCGTCGCCGATCTCAAAAAGATTTTCGCCGAGGCCAAGCAAGCCGCGCGGATCGGCCAACGGACGTTGCTGTTCGTCGACGAGATCCACCGCTTCAATCGCACCCAGCAGGACGGCTTCCTGCCGTTCGTCGAGGATGGGACAGTGACATTGGTCGGCGCCACGACGGAGAATCCGAGCTTCGAACTCAACGCGGCGTTGCTGTCGCGGTGCCAGGTGTTGATCCTCCACCGGCTCGACAGCGTGGCGCTCGACAAGCTCGTTAACCGCGCCGAGGCCGAAGTCGATCGCCCCCTCCCCGTCACCCCCGACGCGCGCGACGCCCTGATCGCCAGCGCCGATGGCGACGGCCGCTTCCTGCTCAACCAGGCCGAGACCTTGTTCGACGTCGGGATCGACGATCCGCTCGGCCCAGCCGAGTTGGCGCAATTCCTGCAACGCCGGGTCGCGGTCTACGACAAGGATCGCGAAGGCCATTACAACCTCATCTCCGCGCTCCACAAAAGCTTGCGCGGGTCCGATCCGCAGGCGGCGCTCTATTACATGGCGCGGATGCTGACCGCCGGCGAGGAGCCGCTCTACGTGCTGCGGAGACTGGTGCGCTTCGCCTCCGAAGATGTCGGGCTCGCCGATCCGCAGGCGTTGGTCCAATGCCTCGCCGCCAAGGATGCCTATGACTTCCTCGGCAGCCCCGAAGGCGAACTGGCGATCGTCCAGGCGTGCCTCTATCTCGCCACCGCGCCCAAATCGAACGCGGCTTATGCAGCGCAGAAAGCGGCGTGGCGGAGCGCGAAGGAGACGGGTTCACTGATGCCGCCGATGAACATCGTCAATGCCCCGACCAAGCTGATGAAGCAGGTCGGATACGGCAAGGGCTATGCCTACGATCCCGATTCCGAGGATGGCTTTTCGGGTGCGAATTACTGGCCCGAGGGAATGCAGCCCCAGGATTATTATGCCCCCACGGAGCTTGGGTTCGAGGCCAAGCTGAGCGAGCGGCTTGCCTATTGGGCGCAAAAGCGACGAGAGAGACAGCAACACCCCGACGAATAGGAGATGGCCATGTACCAGAACACCCAGCCCGCGGCGTATTGGCGCGACCAGTTGATGTTGTGGGGGCCGCGGGTGCTGCTCGCGATCCTGATCCTGGTCGCCACCCACTTCATCGCCAAGGCGGTGCAATGGGCGGTCGCCAAGATGGTCGACAAGATGCCGATCCTCAAGCGCGATCCGGGCGTCGGCGGCGACAGCATCGGCAAGGAACTCGGGCGGCTGGCCTATTGGCTGGTGTGGCTGGTCGGGTTGATCGCGGCGCTGCAGCCGCTGGGCTTAAGCCAGGTCGTGACCCCGGTGACGGTGCTGACCAACGAAGTCGCGGCTTTCATCCCCAATTTGCTCGGCGCCGGACTGATCTTCTTCGCCGGGCTGATCCTCGGGCGGATCGTCGGGCACATCATCGAAGCCGCGCTCGGCGCATTGAACCTCGAACGGCTCGCCGGGCGCGCCGGCCTCAAGCTCGGCGATGCGCCGGTTGCGGTCGACAAGGGCGGGGTGGCGAGCGAAGGCGTTGCCCCGGCAAGAAGCACGATCGCCAAGGCGGTCGGGATGACGGTCAGCGCGATCATCATCATCTTCGCCGCCATTGCCGCGCTGCAGATCCTCAAGATCGAGGCGATTTCGGGCCCGGCGACCAACATGCTCAATACCATTGCGCTGGCCATCCCGCGGGTGTTCGGTGCATTGCTGTGGCTCGCCGTCGCGTTTCTCATCGCGCGGTTCGTCAAGACATTGATCGAGACCGTGCTGCCCAGCCTTGGCTTCGACAACAGCGTCCGCGCATTGGGCGTAATGCCGTCATCGTCGAACCCGTCGCGGGTGGTGGGCGCGATTGCGATGACTGCAATCCTGCTCGGCGCAGCGATCGAGGCGGCGCGGCAATTGGGCGGCGACAGCGTCGCGGCGTTGTTGTTCCAGGTCACCGAGCTTGGCGGGAAAGTCATCTTCGGCACGGTGATCATCGTCGTCGGGCTGTTCCTGGCGCGGATCCTGGCCGGGCTGGTCGGCAGCTCGACCGGCGAGGCGGGCTATGCCCAGACGATCGTCAAATATGCCATTGTCGCTCTGTTCACCGCGATCGGGCTGACCTTCATGGGGCTGGCCAACGAGATCGTGATGATCGCGTTCGGGCTGATCCTCGGCTCGGCGGCGGTCGCCACCGCAATCGCCTTCGGGCTTGGCGGGCGGGATTTCGCCGCACGGATGCTCGAGGATTGGCAGGACGACAAGGCGCCCCGCGCAACCCGCATCCCGCCGCGGCTCAAGCGCCCGGTGGCTAGCGACGACAGCCAACCACCGTTGGTTTGAGCGACCGCTTCACCCGCACGGTCGCGATCGACTGGTCGGGGGCGAAGGGCAGCCGGCACAAGGGCATTGCGATTGCCGAGGCACGGCCGGGGGCATCGCCGCGCTTGGTTCGCCCAAGCCACGTCTGGTCGCGCGAAGAGGTTCTTCGCTGGCTGATCGACGAGGCGGCTAAGGAGCCGACGTTGTTTGGCTTCGACTTCAGCTTCGCCCCGCCGCTGATCGAGCGCGGCGCCTATTTGCCGGGCGAGGCCGACGTCCCCGGCAACGCCCGCGATTTCTGGGCCTATGTCGAAGCCCGGCGCGACGACGAGGACCTCGGCGCGGCGAGCTTCCTCGAGATCGCGCACCGCAAGCATTTCTATTTCGGGATCGCCGACGGGGTGAAGGCCGACTTCGTTTTCTTCCGCCAATGCGACC
>JBKJUB010000148.1:0-5539 GCA_046590765.1 Sphingomicrobium sp.
CGATTGGGGCATATTCGGGTAGTAACGACATATGGCCCGCCTCGGTTCATGGATCGAGCCTTTTCCCGAAGGCATCTTCATCAAACCTGCCGATGCGTGGGTCGATCCGTCACAGCCCAAGGACAAGGCGTTAGTCACCCACGGCCATGCCGACCATGCGCGCGGCGGGCACGGCGCAGTTTGGGCGACACCGGAAACGCTGGCGATCATGGGGGTTCGTTATGGCCAGCAGAATGCCCAGCCGGTCGATTATGGCGAGACGGTGCGGGTCGGCGAGGTCGATATCAGCTTCGTCCCCGCGGGGCATGTGCTGGGGTCGGCGCAGATCATTCTCGATTATCAGGGCGAGCGGGTGGTGGTGTCGGGCGATTATAAGCGCCGCGCCGACCCGACCTGCGCGCCGTTCGTGGTCACCCCGTGCGACATATTTATCACCGAGGCGACATTCGGGCTGCCGGTGTTTCATCATCCCGATACGGGGAGCGAGATCGACCGGCTAATCCACCGGCTGAATGCCGAGCCCGAGCGATGCGTGCTGGTCGGGGCCTATGCGCTGGGCAAGGCACAACGGGTGATCGCGGAGCTGCGCGCGCGCGGGCATCATGCGCCGATTTACTATCACGGGGCGATGGAGCGACTGTGCAATCTTTACGAGGAGCTTGGCGTTCCGCTCGGCGAATTACGCCCAGCGACGGGGGCCAAGAAGGAGGACATGGCGGGGCATATTGTGATTTGCCCGCCGTCGGCGCTCAACGATCGCTGGTCACGGCGGCTGCCCGATCCGATCACCGCGATGGCGAGCGGCTGGATGCGTATCCGCCAGCGCGCGCGGCAGAAGAATGTCGAACTTCCTCTGGTGATTTCGGACCATAGCGACTGGGAAGAACTGACCCGCACGATCCGCGAGGTCGCACCCAAGGAAGTGTGGATCACGCACGGCCGCGAGGATGCGCTCAAGCATTGGTGCATGCTCCACCAGGTCAAGGCGCGTGAATTGAATCTGGTCGGTTATGAGGATGAGGACGACTGATCAGTCGCCGTCGACGGCATAATCCTCGCCGTAGAATTTGCTCGTGCTGCGGGTGTGGAACTGGATCGCCTTGATCGGCGGATATTTGGGGGCGCCGAGCCCGGGCAGGACTTCGAGCATCTCATTTTCCCAGACATAAACTGCGATTGGGAAAGACACGCGCGGCTGGCCGCAGTGCGATCCGTCGACCGGCTTGCCGACGCGGTGGGTGGTCGAGGGGATGATGTCGTTGGTGATCCGTTGGAGATAATCGCCGCTGTTGATGATGATCGATCCGGCTGGCGGATGGAGGCGAACCCATTTGCCCGAGCAGTGGTTCCACACCTGGAGCCCATCGACCCGCGACGCGGGGAGCATGGTGAACAGGTCGACATCCTCATGCCCGAGCAGGCGGCCAGCGCCGGATTCGTCCTGATCAGCGGACATTGGCGGGTAATAATTGAGCCGCATCCCGAAATTGGTGGTGGTGAGCTTGGCGTCATAGCAATGCGGATCGCAGCCCAGCCCTTGCAGGATCGCCTGCATGATCGGCTTGAACAAGGGTTCGTGCGCCTCAACCAGTTTGCGGAAACGCGGCTCGTCCTGCGGTCGCGGCCAGAAAGGTGCGGGGTCGGACGCGGCATTACCGGCCTGCGGGATGTCGAACGCGCGGCGGCACCATACCCAGCCTTCGACCAGATCGGGATGGATTTCGCTGGTCTGCTCGATCGGGAAATAACCCTGGCTGACCGATCCGTGGCGCGCGGCGCGAAACCGCATCCGGTCGGCGAGCGAGGTCGCGGTGAACAGGTCGATCACGCCATCGTGCATGTCGTCATAGAGCGCGGGATCGACCCCGTGGCCGACCAGCACGGCAAAGCCGATTTGCTTGAGCGCCTGAGCGAAGTCGGCGGCGAAGCGAGCCTTGCCGGCCGCGTTGCCATGCAGAAATTGGCCGAAGTCGAGCGTGGCGATCTGGTAGTCTTCGTCAAACTGGTCGGCGGCATCTTCGGCAAGGCGATAGGCGTGCGCCTTTTCGACCTGGTCGAAGCGTTTGTAGTGCTGGTTGAGCGCGGTGGTGCTGGCCATCGCCGGACAGTAGCGCGGCGATCCGTCGGTTAACAGTCTGCCGCGACCGAAGCCTCAGGCGAAGCTGCTGTCATCCCACGGGTCGAAGTCAATTTCGACCCGCAGCGCGCGCGCGGCGGTCAGTCCGAGGCCGAGCAGCAAGACGCCGCCGACCATCCACAACGACTTCGATCGCAACATATCTCGCATCACCCGTCCCCCCTTGATCGCTGCATGATAGCGACGCTGTGAGTCGGCAGTGTGACGGCCAGATGGCGGATTAGTGCGCCGGGTCCCCGCGCGTGACTCCGGACAGGTCGAGCTGGGCGTCGATCGCGCTGACGAGCCGGTCAAGGCCGGTCTGGTTGGTGGATTCGGCGCGGGCGACGAGCACGTCCTGGGTGTTCGACGCGCGCAGCAGCCACCAGCCGTCGGCGGTTTGAACGCGCACGCCGTCAGTGGTGTCGACGGTCGCGCCATCGGCGGCGAGGCGTGCGGCGACTTCCCCGACTACGACGAACTTGCGCGTATCGTCGACCGGGAAGCGCATTTCGGGGGTGGCGACCGAGGGCGGCATGGCGCTGCGCAATTCGGTCAGCGACTGGCCGGATTCGGACACGGCGCGGATCAGCCGAAGCGCGGCGTAAAGTGCATCGTCGAAACCATACCATTGGTGCTTGAAAAAGATGTGGCCGCTCATTTCGCCCGCCAGTGGTGAGCCGGTTTCCTTCATCTTCGACTTGATCAATGAATGGCCGGTTTTCCACATCAAGGGCGCGCCGCCCATTTCAGCGATACGGTCGAACAATGTCTGGCTGGCCTTCACATCGGCGATGATCGTCGCGCCGGGGATTTCCTTGAGCACCGGGGCGGCGAGGATCATCAGCAACTGATCGCCCCAGATCACCCGGCCCTCGCCATCGACCGCGCCGATGCGGTCGGCGTCGCCGTCGAACGCGATGCCGAAATCGAGATTCTTGTCGGCGACCAAAGCCTTCAGGTCGGCGAGATTGGCTTCGACCGTGGGGTCGGGGTGGTGATTGGGAAAGGTGCCGTCGACGGCGGTGTAGAGGGTGTGATGTTCACCCGGCAGGCGTTTCAGCAGCCGGTCGAGGATCTCGCCGCCCGCGCCGTTGCCATTGTCCCAGCCAATTCGATAGGCCTTGCCATCGAAGCCTTTGAGCAAGGCGTCGAGGTAAGCGGGGATGACGTCGGCCTCGGTGACTTCGCCGATACCCTCGACCCAATCGGCGACCTCGGCGCGGCGGCCGAGGGCCTTGATCTCCTCGCCGAACACCGAGCGGCCGTTGAGCAGCATCTTGAAGCCATTGTAATCGGCCGGATTGTGGCTCCCCGTAACCTGCACGCCGCCGTCGACTCCAAGCGTGGCGACCGCGAAATAGAGCATCGGTGAGGGGCCCATGCCGACCCGCACAACGTCTAGCCCGCTGCCGGTGATGCCATCGATCAGCGCGGCTTCGAGGACGAGCGAATGGAGCCGGCCGTCGCGGCCGACCGCGACGCGCTTGGCGCCTTCGGACAAGGCCAGCGCGGCATAGCTTCGGCCGAGCGCGCGGGCGTCGGCCTCCGACAAGGTATCGCCGACGATTCCGCGAACGTCATATTCGCGCAGGATGCTGGGGTGGAAAATGTGGGTCATTGCTGGGGCGAACCCGTAACAGAGGAAATAGGTTCACGCGACGGCGCGAAATTCAAGCGGCGTTCGACTGGACCTGATCGATGCCGGCAACGGCAAGGCCGGCGACCATCTCGCGCAATTCCTGCCGAGCGGTGATGTGGCTCATGCCGACTTCGCCCAATTGCGCGAGGTCGAGCAGGGTCAGGCCCTTGGGGAACAGTTCGCGATAGATGACGCGCTCGCCCAGACCGGGGATGACCCGGAAGCCGACCCGGCGGGCCAACTCGTCGAGCGCCGCGCCGACCCGGCGGAGGTTATGCGAATCGATATGCTGGAGGCGGTTGCGGAGCACGACCCAGTCGACGCTCTTGCCGGTATCGCGCGCGCGCTGGGTGCGGCTGTTCCAGATCAATTCGGCGTAGAAGCTTGGCTTGGTGATCTTGAAGCTGTCGGGATCGACTTGGCCGATCAGATCGAGATCGACGAAGCTGTCGTTCATCGGGGTGACCAATGTGTCGGCGCGGAGGATCGCGGCGCGGGCGACCGGATCGTCGCGGCCCGGCGTGTCGATGACGATCACGTCGGATTGCGCGGCGATGCGGTCGATCGCGGCGGCGAGGCCGGAATCATCCTGCTGCTCGAGCACTTCGAAAGTCGGTTGCGGTAGCGCGACATCGAGCCGGGCGATGGTCTTGGCG
Source organism: Sphingomicrobium sp. (assembly GCA_046590765.1). Lineage (GTDB taxonomy): Bacteria > Pseudomonadota > Alphaproteobacteria > Sphingomonadales > Sphingomonadaceae > Sphingomicrobium. The sequence goes on from JBKJUB010000148.1 coordinate 4,415, forward strand.
CGATTGTCGAGGTAGCGGGTCATCGTCCGCTGGCGCTGGTCGAGATCGAGCGCACCGACGCGGTGGCCCGAGGCGGCGAGCGCAACCGCAGTGTGGACCGCCGTGGTCGATTTGCCGGTGCCGCCCTTTTCATTGGCGAAGACGATGAAATGCGGCTGGCCCATGGCCGAAGCGCCCCTTATGAAATCCCGGCGCGCCATCGTGGCTCGCCCCTTGCAGCAGGTGTATCGGAGCCATGAATCGCATGCAAATTGTTCGTGAATCCATCGCCTTGCGCGAATTGATCAAAGGATGGCGCGGCGCGGGGGAGCGGATTGCCGTGGTGCCGACGATGGGCGCGCTTCACGCCGGGCACATTGCGTTGATCGATGCGGCGCGGCGGCAAGCCGACAAGGTGATCGCGACGATCTTCATCAATCCGATGCAATTCGGGCCGGGCGAGGATCTAGCGCGCTATCCGCGGCAGGAGGAGGCCGATTTCGTCTTGCTCGAAGCGCACGGGTGCGATGCGGTGTGGTTGCCGTCGATCGAGGACATCTACCCGCCGGGGTTCGCGACGACGGTGAGCGTGTCGGGGGTCAGCGAGCGGTGGGACGGCGAGGCGCGGCCTGGGCATTTCGCGGGGGTCGCGACGGTGGTCGCCAAATTGCTGATCGCGGCTTCCCCCGACGTGGCGTTGTTCGGCGAAAAGGATTTCCAGCAACTGGCGGTGATCCGGCAAATGGTCGGCGATCTTGGCCTGCCGGTCAAAATCATCGGCGTGGCGACGGTGCGCGACGGCGACGGCTTGGCTTTGTCATCGCGCAATGTCTACCTCACGCCCGAGCAGCGCGCGCAGGCATTGGCCCTGCCCCGGGCGCTCGAGGAAGCGCGGGGATCGATCGAGTCGGGTGAGCATATCCTGGTTTCGACCTTGCTCGCGGCGGCGATCAGGCGCATTTTGCCGGTTGCGTGGTCGATCGGCTCGAGCGTGTCCGCGTCGACCAACGCCACATAGTCCACGCTGGAGAAACCCGCGTCGATCAGCTTGGCCCGCGCCACCGCGAGCAAGGTAGAGACCAATATATGCTCCCCCGACTCGATTGACCCGCGCGCTTCCTCGAGCGCCCTCGGCAAGGCCAACGC
>JBKJUB010000154.1:0-6395 GCA_046590765.1 Sphingomicrobium sp.
TGCGCGGGGGTCGCCAATGCGGTCAAGACCGTCGGCCGCGACAAGGAAACCAAGGAGCCCAAGCTGTACCCGATGAACCAGTTCGAGCTGGCGATCGGGATCAACCTCGTCGGCACCTTCCGCTGCATTTCGCGCTCGGCCTTTGGCATGGTCGGGCTCGATCCGGTCAGCGACGAAGGCGAGCGCGGCTGCATCATCAACACCGCGTCTGTCGCCGCCGAGGATGGCCAGATCGGCCAGGCGGCTTATTCGGCGTCGAAGGGCGGCGTGCTGGCAATGGCGCTGCCGATCGCGCGCGACCTGATGAACGACGGGGTGCGCGTCAACACCATATTGCCGGGCATCTTCAAGACCCCGATGATGGCAATGATGCCCGCTCAAGTGCAGGACGCGCTTGCGGCGCAAGTCCCATTCCCCAAGCGCCTCGGAACGGCCGAGGAATATGCCCGGCTGGCGGTGTTCATCGTCGAGAATAGCTATCTCAACGCCGAGAGCATCCGGCTTGATGGCGGGATCCGGATGGCGCCGAGATAATGGACCGCGCGGCGCTGCTCGAATCCTGTGTCATCGCGGCGCGGGAAGCGGGCGCGGAGATACTCAAGCTCGTCGCTGCGGGGTATGAGGTCGAGACCAAATCCGACCTCTCGCCCGTCACTATCTGCGACCGCGCTGCCGAGGCGATCATCCTGCGTGCCCTCGCGGCCGCCGCCCCCGGGGTCCCGATCATCGCCGAAGAGGAAGTCGCAGAGGGCCGCATCCCCGCGCATGGCGACACCTACTTCCTGGTCGACCCGCTCGACGGCACCAAGGAGTTTGTCCGCGGCGGCGATGATTATACCGTCAACATCGGGCTGATCGAGCATGGCGTGCCCGTCCTCGGCGTGGTCTACCAGCCCGCGATCGACCGCTTGTGGGGCGGGGTCGTCGGCGAGGGCGCGTTCGTCGAGGACGGCTCGGGCCGCACCGCCATCCGCACCCGCCAGCGCAGCGGAAAGCTAGAGGCGGTCGCCTCCAAATCGCACCTCACCCAGTCGACCGTCGACTATCTGTGCGATGCGGTCGGCGAATGCAACTTCGTGTCGATCGGATCGAGCCTGAAATTCTGCACCGTTGCCGAAGGGCGCGCGGACATTTATCCGCGCCTGTCACCGACCAGCGAATGGGATACTGCCGCCGGACACGCAGTGCTGCTCGCCGCTGGCGGCCGCGTCGATGGTCCCGACGGCGCGCCGCTGGGTTATGGCAAGCCGGCCTTCCTCAACCGCGGGTTTTGCGCGACGGCCGGGTGGCAAGCGCCCGTAATCGGCCCGTGGCTCGACGACTTTACCGCCTGATCAGTCTCCCACCGGCAGGCCGCCCGGCGACCACGGCGACCCCCCGCCGCCAATCTCCATCCATAATGGATCAACTTTCTTCCGCGAAGGTGTGACCTTGAGCCCGCGCAGCCGATCTACCTCTCGGTGAAGCGTCGCGATGCTCGCGCGCACGGGCGCCAATGCCGTTTCGTTGGTTCCGCTTGCGGCCAGCATGGCGAGCAGCAGTTCAGCCTCCGCAAGGGCGGAATCGCATCCCGCCAGGCACGGATCGAGGTCGGTCATGATACGCTTTACCCATGCTGAGCGGCGGAAGACTATCGCCTCTACCAGCAGCGCGGTTAAACACCCGTTATATAACATCCGATGCGGTGCAGATTTGCGCAGACTTGGCGCCGGTTCGGTGCCTATATTCCACCTGCTCGGTTCTATTTTGCGTTTAGGTGAACATGATGACTGGAACCGACTCCACCGCTTACGGCGCCGATGTGCCATATTCATCGGCCAAACCCGCCTTGCTGTTCGGTAGCGACCCGCACGCCCTGCGCCGCACTGGCGATCTATTTGGGGCGGCGGGGATTCGCCTCGCCGGGCAAAGCGACCTTGGCGGCGCGGTCGACCGGCTCGATGCCCAGGTCGCGGTTGGCCTGGTGTGGCTCGAATGCGATGACGCCGGCGGCGTTCCCTCCGACGCCCTGCTCGACCGTCTGGCGCTTATTGCCGGAAGCGGCGAAGCGTCGGTCGTCGCCAGCGCACCGACCTCGATGATCGACTTGCTGTTCGCGCGGCTCGACCGATCGCCAGCGCAAATCCTGATCGAGGCCGACGATCTCCAGCGCGCCGCAGCCTTGACGGTTGCTTTGTCGGCGGCAGCACGCACCGATCGAGTGAGCGACGTCGGCCGCGACAATGCGGTGCGCCTGCGCCAATTGTCCGACGAAATGGGCCGCATTGCCGAAACACTCGCCCGATTGTCGTCGACCCCCGACGAAGCCGGTCCGTCGGCGCTTCGCCTGATCCAGCCGAGTGGCGACGTCCCGCCGCTGAGCGTCGACATCGTTCGCTCCGTGATCCGTGCGCGGCGGCTGCGGTCGCGCTTTTTCGCTGAGGAATTGTTCGCCGATCCGGCGTGGGACATGCTGCTCGATTTGCTCCAGGCCGAGCTTGCGCAACACCGCGTTCCGGTCAGCTCGTTATGCATCGCTGCCGCCGTTCCCGCGACGCCCCCTTTGCGCTGGATCAAGTCGATGCCCGACGCCGGGCTGTTCCTCCGCCGCGCCGACCCGCACGATGGCCGCCGGGTGTTCGTCGAGCTGTCGCCAGGTGCCAGCGAAGGCATGCGGCGTTACTTCGGCGAATTGAGCGCCGCAGCGTAGCGCGCCTCCGTGTCGCAGGCATGGTGGGCGCTGACGGGCTCGAACCGCCGACCCTCTCGGTGTAAACGAGATGCTCTACCAACTGAGCTAAGCGCCCGCACGATTGCGGTGGCGGCGCGGATGGCATGGACTGGAAGCCAAGGCAAGAACGTCGCCAACCCCGCCTGGCCATCGCTTAGGCAAATGTCCCGGATTTCGTTTGCAGTCAATTTGCTGGCTGGTAAGTCTCGATCGTCACGGGGGAGTGTTTCGATGAACCGCGTTCGTCTTGTCAGTTGCGTTGCGGCGCTCGCTTCATGCGCCACCCCGGCCACCGCCGCCTGGCACAAGGCGAGCAGCCCGCATTTCGTGATTTACGCCGATGATGCGCCCGAAAAGTTGCGCGCTTTTGCCACCCGGCTGGAGAAGTTCGACAAAGCGGTCCGCCAGGTTCGCGCGATGAGCGATCCCAAGGTCGGTGACGGCAATCGCCTGACGGTGTTCGTCGTCCCGACCATCAAGGCGGTCCAGGCGCTGGCGGTGACGATGACCAATCTGACCCCCAATCTCGCCGGTTTTTACCAGGGCAGCGCCGAGGGGTCGATCGCGGTGGTGCCCAAACGGTCGGGCGACAGCGACCAGAGCGGGATCGACGACCAGTCGACCTTCTTCCACGAATATGCCCATCACCTGATGTACTTCGATCTCAACGACCCGACGCCGTTATGGTATTCCGAAGGCTTCGCCGAGTTCATGTCGACCGCGACCTTCGGCAAGGACGGCTCGGTGGTGCTAGGCCGCGCCGCGCTGGGCCGCGCCAATGCAGTCGACGATCGCCGTACCTTCCCACTCGAAAAGATGCTCTCGGGCAAATATGACCGATTGTCCGAACCAGAATGGGATGCGCTTTATGCGCGCGGCTGGCTGCTGACCCATTTCCTGACCTTTGAGCCGACCCGCAAGGGGCAGATCCAGCAATATCTCAAGGACATCGGCACCGGCAAAGACTCGTTGCTCGCCGCGCAGGGCGCGTTTGGCGACCTCGCAGTCCTCGACGCCAACCTCCATTCCTACCTCGGGCGAAAGCGGATAGCGGCGCTCAAGGTCGCGGCGCAGGCGCTTCCCGTCGGCGGCATCACGGTCGAGCCCTTGTCGGCTGCGGGGGGTGCAATAATGCCGCTTCGGACCCGGCTGAAGGTTGGTGTTTTGACCCGCGATGAAGCCGCGCTGGCGCAGCAGATCCGCAGTGTCGCGGCGCTTTATCCGGGCGATCCCCTGGTCCAGCTGACGCTCGCCGAGGCTGAATATAAGGTCGACCAATATTCCGCAGCGGAGGCGGCGGCCGATCGCGCTCTGGCCGCCAGCCCGGGGCTGGTCGACGCGATGATCGTCAAGGGCCGCGCAATCCTCGAGCAGGCGGTGATCGACACCAAGGGCAAGAGCTTCGCCGATGCGCGCGGCTGGTTCATGAAGGCCAACAAGCTGGATTCCGAAGATCCCGAGCCGCTGATGCTGTTCCATGAAGCCTATAGTCGCGACAGCGGGCGGCCGACTGCCAACGCGATCGCCGCGCTGCACTACGCCTCCGACCTCGCGCCGCAGGATATCGGCCTCCGGATCCAGTCGGCGTTCCAATATCTGCGCGACGGCAAGCTGCGCGATGGGCGCAAGGCGCTGGTGCCGGTGGCGTTCGATCCGCACGGGCAGGGCAGTGCCAAATCGGCGCAGACCGCGATCACGCGGATCGACGCCGGCGACGGCAAGGGCGCGCAGGATGCACTAACCGCCCACTGACGGCGCCCGACACTAACGGTGGCCTGGAGCCAGGGCGACCGTCGTTTGTTTGGCAATCCAGCTATCACGCGCCGCGAACCAGTCCGCCCGCCGTATCGCCCAGTCGTTGGCGGTCTTCGTGCCACTGTCGCCAAGCCATTGATCGCGCATCGCTTGCCATTCTTGGCGCGCAAGCCGGAATTCGGCGCGCCAGGCGGCAATGTCTTCCGCCAAGGCACCACGGATGCGGTCTTTGGCAGTCGAAGGAATGGTCGCACCAGCGCGAGCCGCCGTGGCCAATGCCTCCGCCGACTTGCGGTGATTGGCAGCCATTGATTCAAGTTCCTCAGGCGACTTCTTTTGCAGTTCCGCAAACTCTTGATTGGACTGGTTGCGTTGACTTGCATCGGTGCGGCCGTCCGTCGGGGAGAGCCCATTTTGAGTAGTGTCGGGCTTGGGCATATGGATGCCCATCGAGCCTTCCATCCGCCCACTATAACTTTGCGACATCAGCGGCGAGCCAACGAGCACGTTTGCAATGCCCAGCATGACCAGACTTCTCATCTCACGTCCTCCTGTCGTCCTTAAATGCGCAAGGCGCCTTATCGATGCAAACTGGGCTACGTCCTTTTGGGCGCAAAAATCCGCGTGACCGAAGCAGATAGGAGTCACGAGCACTATGACGAGAAGACCGGCGACATATACTGGGGCGAGTTTTCCAAGCTGCACGACACGCTAAACACGGGCGCAACGCCATATATCGCTTGCTGGTCGAAGTTAAGAATGCACAACCGCAAGCTACGGCCTCGAACAAGGCAGCGGCGCAGGCCGCAATGGTGCTCGTAGGCAATTTACCAAAGTAGAAACCGGGTGCACAGCGAACGCGCCAATGTCCGCAATGGGTTCAAAGCGGACATTAGCGCTTAGCGTCCGCAACGGGTCGAACGCGGTCGCTAGCTGCTATAACGACCGCACCAGTTTCACCGCCATCGCCAACCACGGCGAATCCGTGACGACTTGCTGTCGCCCGCCAGCGCCCGGCGGCAGCAGCTGAAGCTTGTTCCCCTCCCGCCCGATCAGGCGTCCGAACAGGAACCGCCCGGCGGGACGCGGGACGATGACGTCGCGGTTGAGGGCCCGGCCATAGGCGTCCGCCTCGAGCGGTTCGCACCAGATTTCGTCGCCCGCGCGATAATCGCCGATGCTGGCGGCGACCGTCACCCCGACCAGTCCCGCGGTAGGCTTGGGCGGGACCACCAGAATCGCCTTGCGCGGCGCGTTGGCGTGGCCGTTGGCGCCGAGGATCGCGACCACCTTGATTTCGTTGCTGTCGGGGTTGGACACCAGGTCGGCGGCGTCGACCCCCAAGGCGGCGGCGATACGGTTGAGCCAGCCGACCGATACGGTGCGCGTGCCAGTCTCCAGCCGGCCGACGGTCTGCGGGGTCGTGGGCGGGACGCACGCCTTAGCAACATCGTCGAGAGTCATCTTCTTGGCGCGGCGAACTTCGCGGATGCGAGTGATCATTTCAAACTCCGAGCGAACCCATGTGGTTTTTAACTGTCCTACAGTTTCGCCGCTGTGGCAAGCAGGAAACGACTCGGGGTCAGCGGAGAGACAGATGCATTCAAATCGCCGGTTGCTTAGCGAACGCACCCTCGATCCGCGCGATCGCGACACCCCGGCCAATGCGGTCACCAAAGCGCGGCCAGCGCGATCGGTGACCGTCAACTTGGCCGAATCCCCGCTCGGCTGGTTGTTCGCGCGCGGACACCTCACCCAGCGCCAGTTCGACGCGGGCGAGCGATTGCGGTTCGATTATGAGCGCGGCCAATTGGGACAGCGGGTGACGATGGCGTGGGATGCCGCGCCGGTCGCGCGCGGGCGCGGCGGGGCGGCATTGGCGCCCGATCTCAGCGGGTCGCAGATCGACGCCAAGGCGCGCTTCGCTCAC
>JBKJUB010000169.1:0-8564 GCA_046590765.1 Sphingomicrobium sp.
CTCGCTCAGCCCCGGCCGACCGCGGCTCAATCGGGCGATCGGGACGGTGATGCTCGGCGCGTATGCGGCTTTGTCGTACCGCGCGCTGCTGCCCAAGCATCTCGCGCATCATGCCGCGCCGGGGACCTCCACCGACCCCGATTTCCACCCCGGCGAGCCGCGCCGACTGGTGCCGTGGTTCGTCCGCTTCTTTCGCGGCTATTACACCCACGGCCAGATCGGGCGGATCACGATCGTCGCAATCGTCTACATGCTCCTCGGCGCGACGCTGCTAAACATCGTCATCTTCTGGGCGATCCCTGCCGTTCTGGCGCTGATCCAATTGTTCGTCTTTGGCACTTATTTGCCACACCGCCACGCCGACGATCCGTTCGTCGATGAGCATCGCGCGCGGAGCAATCGCCTGTCGCCGCTCGGCTCGCTGGCCACCTGCTTCCACTTCGGCGGCTATCATCACGAACATCATTTGAGCCCGGGGACGCCGTGGTGGCGATTGCCGAGCGCGCGCCGCGATGGTCTCGGCCAGACCGATGCGCTACCTTCGCGTCCATGACCATGCTTCCCAACCGCGCCACAGACCTTCCCGGCCGCGCCAAATGGATTGCCACCGCAGGCTGGTTCATCCTGCTGCTGAGCGCCGGATCGGCATTGCTTCCGCTCTATGGCAAGGCGCACAGCTCGCTGATCATCGGGACGTTGCTGGTGCTTGCCGGGCTGACCGAGATTTTCGCCGGGACGTTGCGCCACGAAACGCGCCGACTGGCGATGCTCGCAGGCGCATTGACGACGCTCGCCGGCATCTTGTTCGCGACCGACAATGCGACCCACTTCCTGTCGACCCTCGCGATCGTCGGCGGGTGGCTGTTCCTGCGCTCACTGGTGCTGATCCAAGCCGCCCGGCTGGAGCGCGGGTCGGTCCGCACCTGGACCGGGATCGCGGCCGCGACCGACCTCGTGCTCGCGTTGCTACTCGCCGTTGGCCTGTCGATCGCGGCGTTGATCGTCAGCCTGTTCGGCGCGACCCCGCCGCTGATCGCCAGCTTCGCCTGGATTCTCGCGGCGAGTTTCATTGCCACCGCAATGCTGCTGCTCGAAGTTGCGGCCTGCGCCCGCGCGTCCGAAGATGTCTGAGCCAACGTGACGGCCCCACTCCCGACCCCATCGCCCGAACTTACCCAGCTCGCCCAGATCATCCAGCTGGCGGTTGCGCCGGTGTTCCTGCTGGCCGGATTAGGCGCGTTCCTCAATGTTTGCGCCGGGCGGCTGGCGCGGATCGTCGACCGCGCGCGAAATCTCGAGCCGCGCATCCTCGGCAGCCGCGGCGATGAGCATGACCGGCTGATCCGCGAGGTCCGCTTGCTCGATCGCCGGATCCGGATCGTCAATCGCGCCATCTTTTTCACGGTCACCGCCGCCTTGCTCATTTCGGCAGTAGTGATCCTGTTGTTCAGCGCGTTCCTGACCGGCCTCAAGTTCGGCACTGCGATCGCCTTGCTGTTCATTGCCTCGATGATTTGCACGGGCCTCGGCTTTGCGATCTTCCTCCACGAAACCCGGCTCGGCACCCGCTCGGTCCGGGTGCGCACCTCGATCCTTGATCATGAAGCCGACCCTGACGAGGATTGAGCGTTGCAGCGGCCGCCCCGTCGCGCCTAGAGTTGGTCCATCCAAGGGGGAGTAAATTATCGATGTTCAGCATAATATTGGCTGCGCTTGCGGCGGCGTCCACGCCAACGTCAGCAGCGCCCGCACCACCGACCGTCATCGTCAAGCCCGCGCCAGGCGCGACAACCGCTTCCAGCGCGGCAACCAAGGCCGCCAACCAGGCGGCGCAAATGGCGATGTTCGCCGATATGGCGGTCAAGGCGCTAGATCGGGTGCTCCCGCCGCAGCCCGACCCCGATCCCGCGCGGCTGGCCCTCGCCCGCACCACGATGAACGGCTTCCTGCCCGCGGGAAGTTATCCCCGAATGGCGAACATGATGACCGACAATCTGATGAATGGCGTTTATGATCGGCTGATGGGGATGACCGGGACCGAACTGTCCAATGCCATTGGGCTACCAATTTCATCGGGCGCCGAAGCGGGGCTTACGCTCCGCCAGCAAGCGAGCAAGGGCGATCCTTTGTTCGATGCCCGGATCAAGGCCTATACCGTCGCCTTCAAAGACGAGATGCGACAGACCTTGGGGGTGATGGAGCCACGCATGCGCGAAGGCATGGCGCGGGCCATGGCGCGGCGGTTCGATGCCAGCCAACTGACCGAGCTTAACCGTTTTTTCGCCACCGACACCGGGCGCGCGTTCGGGCAAGACATGGTCCTGTTATTCATCGATGGCGACGTGTTTCGCGGAATGTTCGCTGCAATGCCCGATTTGATGCGCGCAATGCCGCAATCGGCGGCGCGGTTCGCGGCGATCGAGAAGCAATATCCGTGGCCCAAGAAAGCCGTGGTCAAGAAGGCCGCGCCGACCAAGAAGAAGAAATAGGCGACAAGCGGCGGCCCCGCCGGTATCGGCGGCGATGCCGTCCGTCCCCACGCTTAACCCGGAGCTTTGTCGCCGCCATGATCCGCGCCTCTTCCATCCTCGACCGAGTCCTCGTCCTCGAAATGGTGCGGGTCACCGAAGCGGCGGCAATCGCGGCCGCAAAGCTCGTCGGGCGCGGCGATGAGAAAGCTGCCGACGCTGCGGCGGTCGATGCGATGCGCAATGCGCTCAACCAATTGCCGATGGACGGCACGATCGTCATCGGCGAGGGGGAGCGCGACGAAGCGCCGATGCTCTACATCGGCGAGAAAGTCGGCAATGCGCAGGACGGCGGCCCCAAGATCGACATCGCGCTCGACCCGCTCGAAGGCACTACCATTACCGCCAACGCCGGCCCCAATTCGCTCGCCGTGCTGGCGATTGCCGAGGGCGGGGGGCTGCTCAACGCGCCCGACGTATACATGGACAAATTGGCCATCGGCCCAGGCTATCCCCCCGGCACCATCGACATCGACAAATCGGTTGCCGAGAATATCAGCGCGATCGCTGCGGCCAAGGGGGTCGACCCGGTCGATATCACCGCTTGCGTGCTCGATCGTGAACGCCACGCCGGGATCATTGCCGAGCTGCGCGCGATCGGCTGCGCAATCCACCTGATTTCCGACGGCGACGTTGCCGGGGTCATCGCCACCACCAATCCCGACACCGGGATCGACGTCTATCTCGGCACCGGCGGCGCGCCCGAAGGGGTGCTCGCAGCGGCCGCGCTGGCGTGCATCGGTGGGCAAATCCAGGGCCGCTTGCTGTTTCGCAACGATGATGAACGCGCCCGCGCCAAACGCTGGGGGATCACCGATCTCGATCGGGTCTACGCGCTTGAGGACATGGCCAAGGGCGATTGCATCTTCGCCGCCACCGGGGTCACCGACGGCTCGTTGCTCAAGGGCGTCAAACGCCTCAAGGGCGGCTGCGTGACGAGCGAGACGATCGTCATGCGCGCCAGTTCGGGCACCATTCGCCGGGTCGTCACCGAGCATCGCCACGGAGTCGCTTCATAAACCTTGTGGAGTGCTGGCTTCACTGTATTATCCGCGCATGACACCTGAGACCATCGCCGGCCCGATTCATCCGGTCGAGCCTAGCTATCGCAACGTCCTGCGGCTCAGCGCGGCGGCCTTCTGGTTGCCGGCGCTGATCGGCTCACTGGTACTCGACCGGCTGATCTTGCGCGAATTCCCGTTCGCCGGGCTGTTGCCAGCATTGGTTGCGTTGTTCGCGTTCGGCGCGATTATCGTCGCGCCCAACCGGGTTTACCGGCGCCTTGGTTATTCGGTCGATGGCGAATTCCTCCGCGTCGTTCGCGGCTGGTTGTTTCACAGCGACACCGTCGTCCCGTTCGTCCGGGTCCAGCATATCGACGTCAATCGCGGCCCGCTCGACAAATTGTTCGGCACCGCCAGCCTGGTCGTCCACACCGCCGGCACGCACAACAGCATCGTCACCTTGCCCGGCTTGTCACCCGATCGCGCCACCGAACTGCGCGAGATCATCCGCGCCTCGATCCGCACCGACATCGAATGACCGCTGCCGGTCTCGGCCCGCCTGAGCGGCTCCATCCTTTGTATCTTATCACCGGCCTGGGCAAGGCGGTGCGCGGGGCGTGGGGACTGGTCGCCGGCACCGCAATATTCGTCACCCAGGGACGCTGGTGGCTGGCGGCGGCGCTGGGCGTCGGGTTCGTCATCCTGTCGGTCGGCTCGCTGCTGCTCAAATGGCTCAAGCTCGAATATCGGGTCGGTGCCGACGAATTGCGGATCGACAGCGGCTTCCTCAATCGCACCAGCCGCGCGATCCCGTTCGACCGGGTGACCGACGTCGATCTCGAACAAGGTCCGTTGCACCGCCTGTTCGGGCTGGCGCGGGTGCGGCTGGAAACCGGGGCATCGGCCGGGGCCAAGTCGGAGGACGGCGTGCTCGATGCGATTGCGCTTGATCGCGCCGAGACGCTGCGCGACCATATCCGCAGCCGCCGGGGGATTTCCGCCGCGCCGGTCGAAGACGAGGTCGAGCCCCCGCCATTGTTCGCGATGGATCGCCGCCGGGTGGCGATTGCCGGATTGTTCAATTTCTCGCTCGCGGTGCTGGCCGGGCTGTTTGGCCTGACCCAGACGATGGGCAATGTGATCGGGTTCGACCCGTTCCGCCGCGCCTTCTGGATCGACATCGTATCGCGCTTCGAGCCCGCCCGCGACCTGATGCTTGCCCATCAATATCTGGCCGCCGTCGCCGGATCGATCTTGCTGATCATCCTTGGCGCGGCCACCGGCATTGTCCGCACCGCCTTGCGCGAACATGGCTTCCGCCTCGACCGCACCGTGACCGGGCTTCGCCGCCGCCGCGGGCTGGCGACGCTGACCGACGTCACCATCCCGGCCAGGCGCGTTCAGGCGGCGATCATCGGGTCGGGCCCGGTCCGCCGCGCGTTCGGCTGGCGCGCGCTCAAGTTGCAAAGCCTGGCGATGGACGGCGCGAAGGGCGACCATGTCGTCGCCCCGATCGCGCACCCTGACGAGGCGGCGACGATCCTCGCCTCGCTCGGCTGGCCAGCCGCGCCCGACGCCGATCAATGGCGGGCGCTCGCGCGCGGCTATTTCACGTCGGCAGCGGCGCTTTTCGCCGGCCTTGGCGTGATCGCCTTCGCGGCGTCATCGCTGGTCGGTCCATTTGCGTTATTCGGCCCCCCATTACTCGCCGTCGCCGCATTTGGCCGCTGGCTCGAATGGCGCCACGCCCGTTATGCCTGGTCGGGCGAGATCCTGTTTGTCGAGCATGGCTGGTGGCGCCAGAAACGGATCATCCTGCCCGCCGCCAAGGTCCAGAGCGTCGAGCTTACCGAGAGCTACTGGACACGCCGGTTCGGGTTTTGCACCCTTCGTCTTGGCGTCGCGGGCGGCGGCGGATTTGCCGGCCATCTGGTCCCCGCCTTACCGCGGGCGAGCGCAGAAAATTTGCGCCATCAATTGCTTAGCGAAGATCATTTCGGTTGCGTACGTTACAGTACAGACGCGTAACGATTGCACCGCCAAGCCGAAGTGAGTAACTCCTCGGCATCGGCCGCAGAGCTTAGTGGGCGCGGCGGGCAGAGAGAGACACGCTCTCTCACCCCAGGCTAGTGTGGGGCGTAATCGTGCAGCAATCGACTGCCAAATTCCGAAATCAGTTGTTGGCCAAGCTGTCGCTTGCCGATCGCGCCCGGATTGCGCCCCATCTTTCGCTTGTCACGCTTACTCAACGCATGTCGTTGGTCACCCCTGGCCAGATGATCGAGCGTTGCTTCTTCTTTGAATCGGGGGTCGCCTCAGTGGTCTCAAGCACTGCCGACGGCAAGCAGGCCGAGATCGGGATTATCGGTCGCGAAGGCATGGTCGATGTCGCCGCCGTGATGGGCGGCGCAAGCAGCCCGCTGGAAGTGTTTGTCCAGATGCCGGGCGAGGCCTACTCAATGGCGACCGGCGAACTCACTGCCATCCTCGACGAAAGCCGCGACTTCCGCCGCCTGCTGCTCGGCTTTGCGCACAGCTTCCTGATCCAGGTGTCGCACACCGCGCTCGCGACCGTGGCACTCAATATCGAAGATCGCCTCGCGCGCTGGCTGTTGATGAGTTGCGACAGGTCGGAAAGCGACACCTTCCCCGTGACCCACGAATTCCTGTCATTGATGCTCGGGGTGCGCCGCGCCGGGGTGACCGATGCGCTCAACAATCTTGCCGGGTCCGGCCTGATCGCCACCAGTCGCGGCCAGATCACCATCCTCGACCGGGGGGCGCTCGAAAAACGCGCCGGCGATAATTATGGCGTCCCCGAGGCCAATTACCGGGATCTCGTCGGCAATTAGTCGCGGATCACCCGCGTCTGGATGATCGGGTCAAAATCGGGATTGTCGATCATCGCCGCGACGCGATCGGCATAAAGCACCGCCATCCGCGCATGAATCGCGGCGACCCGCTGCTCCTCGCATGCCTCGGCGCGCGCTTGTTCTTCGGCCGCCCGCCGTCGCAAATAGTCCAAACTCGATTCGGTCATACAACGACCCCCCGGGGCAGCAATAAGCAGGTTTCGCATCCATGCTCTGTCCGGTGCCGTACTCATCTTGTTCGCACTGCTGCGGCACTCTAAGTCCGGGGGGTGAGTAGTTTCGCTTCCTTCCGCGCGGTCAGCGGCCAGCCGTGGCGCGCGCGGCGCGATGGCGGCGACGATCTCGGCATCCCGCTGATCGACCAGTTATTGCTCGCGCGCGGGGTCGCTCCGGCCGATCTCGACCGCCACCGGGCGCCGACCTTGCGCGATTTCCTGCCCGATCCGTCGGTGTTCGCCGACATGGACAAGGCCGCGAGCCGCCTAGCCGATGCCGTCGACGCCAAGGAAAAGATCGCGATCTTCGGCGATTATGACGTCGACGGCGCAACCTCGGCGGCGTTGCTCGTCCTGCTCCTGCGGCGTCTCGGCTGCGAGCCGATGGTCTACATCCCCGACCGGCTGATGGAAGGCTATGGCCCGAGCGGGAAGGCATTGGTCGAGTTGAAGGACCAAGGCGCGAGCCTGGCGATCACGGTCGATTGCGGCGCGCAGGCATTCGATGCGCTGGCCGAGGCTGCGGCGGCCGGGCTTGAGGTAATCATCTGCGACCACCACCAATGCTCCGCCGCGCTGCCGACTGCGGTCGCGATGATCAATCCCAACCGGCTCGACGAAAGCGACGAGGGCGCGGCGCACGGCCATCTCGCTGCGGTCGGGATGGCGTTCCTGCTCGGGGTCGCCCTGCTCCGCGAGCTCCGCAAGCGGGGTCGTTTCGTCAACGGTGTCACCGAACCCAAGATCCTCGACCTGATCGACATTGTCGCGCTCGGCACGGTAGCCGACGTCGCCAAGTTGAAGACCCTCAACCGCGCCTTCGTGACGCAAGGCCTCAAGGTCATGGCCGGCCGCCAGAACATCGGCCTTGCCGCGCTCGCCGATGCCGCGCGCCTCGTCAAAGCTCCGACCAGCCGCGATCTCGGTTTCGCGCTCGGGCCGCGGATCAACGCCGGTGGCCGCGTCGGCAAGTCCGACCTTGGCGTGCGCCTGCTCACCGCGACCGACCCCGAGGAAGCGCGAACCATTGCCATCGAGCTCGACCGACTCAACGAAGAACGGCGCGGGATCGAGCAGATCGTTACCGACGAAGCTGCGACCCAAGCGCTTGACCAGGCCGATGCACCATTGATCATCGTCTCGGGCGCAGGCTGGCATCCCGGCGTGGTCGGGATCGTCGCCAGTCGCCTCAAGGAAAAATATGGCCGCCCCGCGATCGTCATTGCCGAAGATGACGCCGGCGTCGGCAAGGGCTCGGGCCGCTCGATCTCGGGCGTCGACCTCGGTGCCGCAATCCTGGCCGCGAAAGACAGCGGCCTGCTCGTTGCGGGCGGCGGCCACGCGATGGCGGCAGGGGTGACGATCGCGCCGGGCGGGCTCGAACCGCTGCGTGCCTTCCTTCACGATCGCCTCGCCGCGACCATCGAGACCGCGCGGGGCGGTCGCGCCTTGACCCTCGACGCCTTGCTTTCCCCCGGAGGAGTCGCTGGCGGTCTGTGCGACGAGCTCGACGCTGGCGGACCTTATGGCGCCGGCTGGCCGGCCCCGCGAATTGCCGCCGGCCCGGCGCGCCTCTTCCGCACCACTATCGTCGGCAACGGCCATGTGCGCGGGATCGCGGCAGGCGACGATGGCAAGAGCTTCAAGTGGATCGCCTTCCGCGCCGCTGACACCCCGCTCGGCCAGGCGTTGCTCGCTTCCGCCCCCGACACCCGCTGGTGGCTGGCGGGGACGATCAAGCGCGACGAGTGGACCGGCGGCAACGCCGCAGAAATGCACGTCGAGGACGCCGCGCCCGCTTGAGCCGGATGGCGATCCTCGGCCTTGACCCTAACCGCCGCATCCCCTAGTCGCGCCACGGCACCAGATGGCCCCTTCGTCTAAGGGTTAGGACGCGGCCCTTTCACGGCTGAAATACGGGTTCGAATCCCGTAGGGGTCACCA
>JBKJUB010000230.1:0-9113 GCA_046590765.1 Sphingomicrobium sp.
GTGTCGAGCGTCAGCGGATTGAACCTGCCGCAAAACCCGACGGTATTCGGCACCAGCTTGCCGTCGGTGATCAAGGCGACCGCGATCATCAATGGTGAGGTCATCACCCAGACCGACATCGACCAGCGACTGGCGCTGATGGCGATTGCCAATGGCGGCGAGATTCCCGCCAACCAGCTCGATCCGTTGCGCCAGCAGGTACTTCGCAACCTGATCGACGAGACGCTCCAGATCCAGGCTGCCAAGGGCGCCGACATCAAGATCAGCGACGCCGACGTCGAACGCACAATCGCCCGCGTCGCCGGCAACGTCAAACAGACTCCCGAGCAAATGGCCGAATATCTCAAGGGGCGTGGTTCCTCGATCCGTTCGATCCGCCGCCAGATCCTTGGAGAGATGTCATGGCGCCGGTTGCAGACCGCCAAGATCGAAAACGGAGTCAGCGTCGGCGACGACGAGGTCAAAGCCGTGATCGAGAAGATGGAGGCTTCCAAGGGCACCGAGGAATTTAAGGTCAGCGAGATTTTCCTGTCGTCGACATCGGCCTCGCAAGGCGCGGCGATGACCAATGCCAGCCAGATTATCGACGCGCTCAAGAAGGGTGGTTCGTTCGTCGGCTATGCTCGCCAGTATAGTGAAGCCTCAACCGGCGCCGTCGGTGGCGACTTGGGCTGGGTTCGCCCCGAGCAGCTGCCCGAGCAGATTGCGGCCGTCGTCCGTTCGCTCCAGCCGGGCCAGGTGTCGCAGCCGATAGCGGTTCCCGGCGGTGTCTCGATCATCGCGGTCCAGGACACGCGCAAGGTGCTTACTGCCGATCCGCGCAATGCCGAGCTCAACCTGAAACAGGTCTCGCTAACGTTCCCCGCCGGAACCACCAAGGCGCAGGCCGAACCGATCGTCGCCCGCTTCGCGTTGGCCGCGCAGAATGTCGGTGGTTGCGGCGGCGCGGAGAAACTGGCGGCCGATTTCCGCGGCGAAGTCGTCCAGTCGGATGCGGTCAAGCTGAAGGAACTGCCCGAGGCGTTGCAGCAAATGATGGTACCGATGCAGGTCGGCCAGGCAACCCGCCCGTTCGGCTCGCTCAACGAGGGAGTCCGGGTGCTGGTGATTTGCGGTCGCGACGAGCCCAGTGTTGGCCTTCCGACCTATGATCAGGTGCTCGCCCAGATGAACGAAGAGCGCGTCAACATCCGCGCTCGTCGCTACCTGCGCGACCTTCGCCGGGATGCGATCATCGACTTTCGCTAGGATCGGCGGCTAAGGCAGCCGCAATGGCTTCCGCGTCGCTCCCTCCACTTGCAGTTTCGCTCGGCGACCCCGCGGGCATCGGTCCCGAAGTAGTCGCCAAATGCTGGGACAATCGCGGCGCGTTCGGCTTGCCGCCATTCGTCGCGGTCGGCGACATTCGCAGCCTCGAACTGGTGTGGGACGGCCCGATCGAGCCGATTGACGATTTGCGCGATGCCGATGCCGCGTTCGATGTCGGCCTGCCCTTGCTCCACATCCCGTGCAGCGAAAGCCACCATCTCGGCAGCCCGAGCACGGTCGGCGCGCATTGTTCGCTCGATTCGCTTGAGCTCGCCGTCGGCCTCGCCCGCTCGGGCTCGGCCGGCGCGGTGGTCACCGGCCCGGTCTCCAAGCAGCAACTTTACGCGATCGGCTTCGCCCACCCCGGCCAGACCGAATTCGTCGCCGAACGCTGCGGCATTTCGCTTGCCAATGTGGCGATGATGCTCGCTGGCCCGACCTTGCGCACCGTCCCGGTCACCACCCACGTCCCGCTTGCTCAGGTCGCAGGACTGCTGAGCAGCGCGATGATCGAATCGCGGGGCCGGGTGACGCTGCGCGGGCTGCAGCGCAATTTCGGGATAACCGAGCCGCGGCTGGCAGTCGCCGCGCTCAACCCCCACGCCGGTGAGGGCGGCTCGCTCGGTCGTGAGGAAATCGACATCATCCAGCCGGCGATCGACGCGCTCCGCGCCGAGGGGTGGCACGTCACCGGCCCGATGCCAGCCGACACCATGTTCCACACGATGGCCCGCGCGCGCTATGACGCGGCATTGTGCATGTATCACGACCAGGCGCTGATCCCATTAAAGGCACTGCATTTCGAGGAAGGCGTCAACGTCACGCTCGGGCTGCCGATCGTTCGCACCGCGCCCGATCATGGCACCGCATTCGACATCGCCGGGCAGGATCGCGCTGATCCGCGTGCGATGGCCGCCGCGATCCGCCTCGCCGCCTCAAGCGCCGCGCTGCGGCGGTGAGCGACGCGCCCGAACCCTTGCGCGCCCCTGAGCCCTTACGGGACGTGATCGCCCGCCACGGGCTGCAAGCGTCGAAGGCGCTCGGCCAGAATTTCATCCTCGACCGCCAGTTGCTCGCCCGCATCGCCGCCATCCCCGGTCCGCTCGATGGCGCAACGGTCTACGAAGTTGGCCCAGGCCCCGGCGGCCTGACCCGCGCCTTGCTCGATACTGGCGCCAAGGTCACCGCAGTCGAGCGCGATCGCCGCTGCCTGCCCGCACTTGCCGAGCTGGACGCCGACTTCCCTGCCAAGCTGACCCTGGTCGAAGGCGACGCGCTGGCGATCGACGAACCCGCCACACTGGGCCAGGGCGCGCATGTTGTCGCCAACCTGCCCTACAATGTCGGCACTGCTTTATTGCTGCGCTGGCTGGGCGGGGAAGCGTGGCCGCCGTGGTGGGCCTCGCTGACGTTGATGTTCCAGCGCGAAGTCGCCGAGCGGATCGTCGCCAAGCCAACGAGCGACCATTACGGTCGCCTCGCGGTGGCATCGCAGTGGCGCTCGTCTGCCGCAATCGCGATGCTGGTCCACCGCTCGTCGTTCGTCCCGCCGCCCAAGGTGATGAGCGCGGTAATCCACTTGCGGCCCGCGCCAATGCCGCCGGGGGTGTCGCATGTCGTGCTTGAGAAACTAACCGCCGCAGCCTTCGGCCAGCGCCGGAAGATGCTCCGCCAGAGCCTCAAGGGGATGCCCGGCGCACTAGATGCGCTGGCAACGCTCAACATCGACCCCGCCCGCCGCGCCGAGACACTCTGCGTCGACGATTTCATTCAGATCACTCGGTTGCTGACCTGACTGAGGCCCGGCTTAGCCCGGAGTCTTCTCAGGCTCCGGAACGCTGAGAAACGCAAGCTCGCTCCAGCTGACCCGATCGTCAACACTTTGCTCGGCCATCCCGCCTTCATTGGGCCAGCGCAGGAACAAAGTCCGATCATGGTTGGCAACCACGGTCTTGCCATCGTCGCGCGACAGCAATTCGAAATTCTGGTCCGCTTCGGCCTTTTCGTCGTACAGCGTCCACATGCCGTCCTTGAAATAGAGCGTCCCGCCGTCGCTGGTGTCGTACAGCAACGGCAAAGCTTCGGGCGCGGCGTCATCGGCGGTGGCAGCCTCCTCGGGAGCGGACTCGGCTTCCTCGCCGAGCGCAGCCTGCGGTTCGGCGGTTTTGGCCGGCATCAGCATCAGCACTGCCTGGCTAAGCCCCGCGAGCGCGATCACCACTGCGGTCGCGCCGCCGATCCAGCCCTTGAGATTGGTTAATACCTTGGGCGATCCGTCGCCCGCCGGTGGCCCGCTTTCTGGTGACGATGGCTCGTCCATGCCCGCTCCCCCTTACAGCACCGCACCCCCGCGCGGCTGGCGCGACTATGCCATGCCCGGCGCGCGACACCAACGCTTGATTGAGCGACGGCCTTACTCCGCGCGTCAGTTGGTCTTGGTCTTGGCTTTCTCGGCCGGCTTGGCCGCGGCCATGGTCGGCCCGCGCGCGATTGCCAAGCTCAGGCTTGCCGCCTCGGGACACGCACCCGCGCACACAGTCTGCAGCTTGGCGAGCACCTCCTTGGCGCGCCCGAGCGCACCGATTTCAACCATCGCCTGGCCCTGCACGCCAAGCGCGCTGCGGTCGGTCGGCTCAAGGCTCAGTGCCTTGTTGGTGAAGCGGATCGCCTGGCCGTAGAGTTTCTGCCTCGCCGCGACGCGCGCCATTGCGACGAACGCCGCGCGATTGCGCGGATCGACCGCCAAAGCGGTCTCGAACGCATCGTCAGCCTCGGCATATTTGCCCGCCGCCGCGCTCGCTTCGCCCTGCTTGACCAGCGCTACCGACCTGGGCGCGAGCTGATCGTCGGGACGCTGGCTGGTCCCGGGGACCGCCATCGATGAAGCAGCCAGTCCAAAAACCAATAATAGCGGGGACAAACGCATCAAATTCTCCAATCGACTGTCGAGCGGTTCTAGCATGACCTCTTTAGCCGCGCGACGAAAAAGCCATCGGTGTTGTCGTGCCCCGGCGTGAGCAACCGCCCGCCGCCATCGACCCGTCCAAAGTCCGAACCAAAACCATCGGGCATATCCTGCACCGCCCAAGATGAATGGCGCCCTAAGAAATCCGCGATTTGGCCAGCCCCCTCGCGCTCAAGGATCGAGCAGACGGCATAGACCAGGATCCCGCCCGGCTTGACCAACGGCACCGCCAGATCGAGCAAATGCGCCTGCAACGCGACCACCTTGTCGAGCCCATCGGGTGACAGCCGCCAGCGTCCTTCCGGGTTGCGCCGCCATGTGCCGCTGCCCGAGCAGGGCGCGTCGACCAGAACGATATCCGCCTGATCACACAAGTCATCGAGCATTTCCGCCTCGCGCCCGCCGTCGAGCAAGCGCACGTCGATCGTCGCGCCTGCGCGGGCCGCACGTGGCGCCAGCTTCGACAGACGGCCGCGGTTGGTGTCGCAGGCGATGATGTCCGCTTCCGGAGCGGCGGCAGCGAGCGCCAGTGCCTTGCCCCCTGCCCCGGCGCACAAGTCGATGATATCTACGGCGCCCGCCGCACCGCACGCCAGCGCGATCAGCTGGCTGCCCTCGTCCTGGACCTCAACCAGCCCGCCGAGCATCGCCTCGTGGCGCTCGATCTGACTGTCGGCGGGAAGCCGCAACCCCCACGGGCTGAGCCGCGTCGGTTCCGCCCCTTCGAACGCGGTGAGAAGCGAATCGCGATCGGCTTTGGCCACGTTGACGCGGAGGTCGAGCGGGGCGCGCTCAAGCAACGCCGACCACTCATCGCTGCCGACTAAATGCGACAATTCACCCTCGATCCAGCCCGGGATCAGCCGCTCGTCAGCCGCAGTCTCGCCATCGCCAACCGCCGCTGGCGCGTGCCCGCCATCGCCGAACAGAACGGCCGCATCGTCAAGCCCGAGCATCGCTGCGCGCCCATTATTGGGCCGCTCGCCCGACCGCCGGATCGCGCGATAGACCAGTTCGCGCACCGCGCGCCGGTCGCCCGACCCAGCATAGCGCCGGGTCTTGAAGTAATTGGAGACGACAACATCGGCCGGCGGCCCATCGTCGCGGGCAGCGGCAATCACCGTATCGAGAATTTCGACGGCGGCCTGGACTCGTGCGGCGGGGGTCATCGCCTATCGAGTCGGATAATTGGGGGCTTCCCGGGTGATTGCGACATCATGGACATGGCTTTCGCTCAAGCCCGCATTTGTAATCCGCACGAACCGCGCGCGATCCTGTAGATCCGCAATCGTCGCCGCGCCGGTATAGCCCATTGCGGCTTTCACCCCGCCGACCAACTGGTGGATGATGTCGCGCACCGGGCCCTTGATCGGCACCTGGCCTTCAATGCCTTCGGGCACCAGTTTCAATTGATCCTTGATGTCCTGCTGGAAGTAACGGTCGGCCGATCCGCGCGCCATCGCGCCAACGCTGCCCATGCCGCGATACGATTTATACGCGCGTCCCTGGTACAAAAACGTCTCGCCCGGCGCTTCCTCGGTCCCGGCGAGCAAGGAGCCGACCATCACCGTCGACGCGCCCGCCGCAAGCGCCTTGGCGATATCGCCCGAGGTGCGAATCCCGCCATCGGCAATTACCGGGACGCCCGCCTTTTTCGCCGCCGCCGCCGCATCCAGGATCGCGGACAATTGCGGCACCCCGACGCCAGCGACGATCCGCGTGGTGCAAATCGATCCCGGGCCGATCCCGACTTTGATCGCGTCGGCCCCGGCCCCGGCCAACGCCGCCGCCGCCTCACCAGTCGCGACATTGCCGGCGATGATCTGGACGTTGTTGCTGATCGCCTTGAGCCGCTCGACCGCAGCCGAGACCGCTGTATTGTGGCCGTGCGCGGTGTCGATCACGATGCAGTCGCAGCCGGCGTCGATCAGCGCCTGCGACCGCTCGAACCCGGCATCGCCGACAGTGGTCGCTGCGGCCACGCGGAGCCGCCCCTGCTCGTCCTTGGTGGCGAGCGGCGAGGCGACCGATTTTTCGATATCCTTCACCGTGATCAGCCCGACGATGTGATCGGCCTTGTCGACCACCAGCAATTTCTCAATCCGCCGCTGATGCAAGATGCGCCGGGCATCCTCCGAGCTCGTTCCCTGCGCGACCTTGGCGAGATTCTCGCTGGTCATCAGCTCGCTGATCTTTTGCGCCGGATGCTCGGCAAAGCGGACGTCGCGGTTGGTGACGATACCGACCAGTCTGCCACTGGCCTCGACTACCGGGATCCCGCTGATCCGGTGGACGCGCATCAATTCGAGCGCTTCGGCGAGTGTCTGGTCGGGGCCCATGGTGATCGGGTTGACCACCATCCCGCTTTCGAACCTTTTGACCACGCGGACTGCGGCAACTTGCGCTTCAATGTCGAGATTGCGGTGCAGCACCCCGATGCCGCCAAGATGCGCCATCGCGATCGCCATGTCGGCCTCGGTCACGGTGTCCATCGCCGATGACAGCATCGGGATGTTGAGCGGGATGTCCTTGGTCAGAAAGCTGCGGGTGTCGGCCTGGCTCGGCAGGACGGAGGATTCGCGCGGGCTGAGCAGCACGTCGTCGAACGTCAGCCCCAGCGGGATGTCAGCGATGTTGTTGTTATCGGCCATGCGCGCCTTTGGCAGCATGCGAGCGATTCGCCAAGGGGCGAAGGCTCAGCGCGGCGAGAAGTACCGGCTGGCTGCTCGCCGCACCAGCTCAACATGGAGGTTGGCGTCGTCAGTCGCGCCGCCAAGATCGGTCGAGGCGCGAAGTTCGTCGCTCGGCTGGTGATAGTCGGACTTGAGGAACGCGTTGAGTAGCTTGAGGTCGCTGAAGCTTCCCCCCGCCATGACCATCGGCACCCCGCGCTCGGCCAGCACCCACCCGTCCTGACGGCGCAGGAAACTGTCGGCCTCATGATCGCCGTCCCAGCCGCGCTGCATGGTGCTTGCCGCAAGCTTGACCAACGGCTCGAGCCGGGCATGCGGCGGCGCAATCAGCGCCACCCTCGCCCCCGCCGGCGCGATCGCAATCGTGTCTAGGTTAAACCCGGCAACGATGCTCGCCAGAGGAAACGGCGGCTTGTCGGCGAACGCCTGCGCGCCGAGCAGCCCCCATTCCTCTGCCCCGGTCGCGATGAACCACACGTCTCGGTCGAGCCCCATGTGCGCCACCTTGCCCGCCACCGCGACCAGCACCGCGACCCCACTCGCGTTGTCGATTGCGCCATTGCAGATTTTGTCGGCGGCCAGCGGCGCGCAAATCCCGAGATGGTCCCAATGCGCCATCAGCAGCACCGCTTTCCCGTCCGGATGCCGACCGCGCACCACGCCAATCACATTGTGGCTGGTGAGATTGCCGAGCGATTGGATATGATTGACGAATACGTCCTGCGCTGACGGCGCGGCCGGATGGAGCGGGACCGGCTTCACTGGCCGGGCGACAATCGCGAACGGGTCGAGAAACGGCACCGGCCCGCGCGCGCCATTGGTCAGCTCCGCTGCGCGGAATCGATCGGCGAGAAAGGCAATTGTCTTCGCCTCGCCCGCAGTCCCCGCCATCCGCCCTTCGAACGAATCGCTCGCTAGCGCCGCAATCGTACCGCGCAGCTCGGCTTCGGTGATCCCCGGCAGCTTGGGCGGTGGAACGGTCGCACACCCCGCCAGCAATGCTGCCAGGACAATCGTCAAAAACCTCATCACCTGGCCAGCAACCGCCGTGCCGCTGCGACATGCATGCCCTCGATCATCGCGCCTTCGAACCGCTCGGCCCCGCCGCTCGCCGCTGCCACCAGCCGCTCGGCCCGCGCAATCTCCTCATCGCTCGGCGCGAATGCTGCCTTGCACGGCGCGATCTGGTCGGGATGGATCAGCGACTTGCCATCGAACCCCAACGCGCGGCTCGATGCGCATTCGCGTGCCAGGCCTTGCGAGTCGTCGAGCTGGTTGAACACCCCATCGAATATTGCGATTCCCGCTGCTCTCGCCGCCAATACGCACGATTGGAGCGCTAATCCCATCGATTCGCGGTTGATTGAGGGCAGCCTAAGGCTCACCGAAAGGTCGTTGGTGCCGACAATCAACGCGCTGACCGAGCACGCGATTGCCGGGGCAGCAAGCACGCCGGCCGCCGTCTCGATCATCGCCGCGACGGGTTTGCCGGCGATTGCCAGCGGCTGGTCGACCATCGGCACGATGATCAGGGCGCAGTTCGATGCCAGCGCAGCGGCAAAATCGGCGTCATGTTCGGCCGTCCCCGTGCCGTTGATCCGGATCGCGACGGGCACCTCCCACGCCTCGGCCACGGCCGCAACTGCGGCCGCGCGCGCCGCCGCTTTGTCATCCGCCTTCACCGCATCCTCAAGATCGAGCACCACGATGTCGGCCCCCGAGTCGCGCGCCTTGGCAATCGCCCGCGGATTGCTCGCTGGTAGAAAAAGCAGTGCCGGCCTGGCGAACAGGTCGAGTGTCATGTTGATTTTCCTTCACGAAACGCCGGCGGCCTTGCATCATGGCGGGGACCAAAGGGGAAAACCATGCTGATCTTTCTACTCGTCCTGGCCTTCATCGCGCTGCTGATCGTGATGATGAGCGTCAAGATCGTCTCACAGGGTTATCGCTACACCATCGAGCGCTTCGGCAAATTCGTCCGGGTAGCCGAACCGGGGCTCAATCTGGTGACGCCGTTCATCTATCGAGTTGGCCGCAAGATCAACATGATGGAGCAGGTGCTCGATATTCCGGGGCAGGAGATCATCACCAAGGACAATGCGATGGTCGCGGTCGACGGCGTGGTGTTCTTCCAGGTGCTCGACGCG
>JBKJUB010000035.1:0-2672 GCA_046590765.1 Sphingomicrobium sp.
GCGCTTTTCCAGATCCTTCATCGTCTCGCGCAGGATGAGCGTATTGTCCCCGGTCATGATGCACATGTAATCGCCCGCCGCGTCGATCCGCTCGATCGTGTCGACGTCGACGCGGAAGATCTGGCCCTGGTCGCGGATGTTGATCATTTTCTCGAACCGGTTGGCCAGCGGCCCTTCGGCGCTGGTCGTCTCGGCCAGTTCCTCGGCCGCCTCGGGGGCATGTTCCTCAAGCGCTTCCTTCAATCGCTCGGCTTCCTCCGCGCCGCGCTTCTCGGCCAGACGCTGGCGCACCCGGTCGAGCGTCGCTGCCAGCCGATCCTCCTCGACCGGCTTCATCAAATAATCCGCCGCCTGCGCCTCGAACGCGCGGATCGCATGTTCGCCATAAGCGGTGACGAACACGAACAATGGCGGTTCGACCTCCATCAGCCCCTGCACCACCGAAAAACCGTCGAACCCCGGCATCTGGATGTCGAGGAACACCAGATCAGGCTTGTGGGTCTTGATCGCGCGGATCGCCTCGCGGCCATTGGCGGCGGTGGCGATAATCTCGACATCGTCATGCGCCTGGAGCCGCAATTGCAGCCCCTGCGTCGCGAGCGGTTCGTCGTCGACCAGGATGGTACGGATGGTCATGGGTTCGCCTTCTTCAAGTTAATTGCTTCGCGCCGTCGCCGAGCGGGATATCGATGATAACGCTGAACCCGCCATGATCGTTCGACCTGGTCGAGAATGAATGCCCCGCGCCATAGGCTTGCGCCAGACGGTCCTTGATATTCGCCAGTCCGACACCCGTTGACTGGTGCCCGCCGAACATTGCCGCCTCTCCCGCGCCGCTGTCGGCCACCTCGATCCGCACGCCTTGCCCCTGGCGTTCGGCCTTGATCCAGATCTCGGCGCCGGTCTCGCTCGGGGTAACGGCATATTTGATCGCATTTTCGATCAACGGCTGCAGCAGAAGCGACGGCAAGCGCGCGCCGATGGTCGAGCTGTCGATTTCGAAATGCGGACGAAGCCGGTCCTCGAAGCGCATCTTTTCAATCTCGAGGTAGAGCTTCATCGTCTCGACCTCTTGCGCCAGCGTGACCTGCGCGGTCGGCTCGTTGGCGAGCGTATAGCGCAGGAACGACGACAATCGCGCCAGCATCGCATTAGCGCGCTCGGTCTGTTTGAGCAGCACCAAGGTCGAAATCGAATTCAACGTGTTGAACAGGAAATGCGGGTTGAGCTGGTAACGCAACATCGCCAGTTGCGCGCTCGATGCGGCGCTTTCGAGATGCGCGCGCTGGTCGATTTCCTCTTCCAGCAAGAGGTAATAATTGATCCCGTAATAAAGCGCGGTCCACGCCACCAGCAGTACGAAATCAAGCAATAAGGCGCCGAGATACTGCAGGCCGACCGGCTGGTAATCGGGCTTGAGGAACGTAACATAGCTCCATGTCTCGATCACCGAGAAGGTCGCCGCCGCGATCGACACCGTCGCGAACGACAGGATCAGGGTCCACATCACCTTCTTGGTGATCAGCCGGCGAAACAGGCTCGCCATCAGCAAGGTCAAAGAATAGCCGGTCGCGGTCAGCAGCAACGTGTGGACGATGAACATCGCGCCCATCGAATTGGCCAGCCCCGACAACGATCGGAGGATGAAATAACCCCCCCAGCCGATCGACTGGAGCACCCAGAAAGCGCGATTCTTGTCGTCGAAGAATGGCGCATCGAGCCCGACCTGCTTGAGGATCGGCTTGGCCGGGCCCTTGGGCCTGGCCTTCAATGACACCGGCACCGCGGGCACCACTGCAGGACCGCCAGCATCCATCAACCGGGCGCTATCGCTCGCCATTATCGTGTCCGGCCCGCTGTTTTCATCGGATCGATATAGGCGAGGCAGGATCGATCCCCAAGCCGCTTGCGATCCAGCCCTTTCACAGGACTACTCAATCGCGCTAAACCACCCGCCGAGGAGAGGATCAATGGACGATCAGGCGACTAACGCGGGTTTCCGCCAGATGGACGAGAGCACCGCCGAGGATTGGGCGATCATCGGCCAGCATTTCGTGCCCTTCGCCGGCCAGCTCGCCGACCGGGTGCTGACCCACCTCAAGATTCTCGACGGCGATTATGGCGGTTTCCCGATCGACCGGCTGCAGCATTCGCTGCAAACCGCGACCCGCGCGCATCGCGGCGGCGAGAGCGAGGAATATGTCGTCGCCGCCTTGCTCCACGACATTGGCGACACGCTCGGCAGCTACAATCATCCCGACATTGCCGCTGCCATCCTCAAGCCGTTCGTGTCCGACAAATTGCACTGGATGGTCGAGCATCACGGCATCTTCCAGGGCTATTATTTCTTCCATTACCTCGGCATGGACCGCGACATGCGGGATGATTTCCGCGGCCACGAGCATTTCGAGGATACCGCTCGCTTCTGCGAATTATACGACCAGACCGCTTTCGACGCGGCCTATGACAGCGCCCCGCTGGAATATTTCGAACCGATGGTCCGCCGCGTGCTCGCGGCACCGAAACGGTCGATCTACGTTGGTATCGCCGAATCCGGCTGATTTTGAGGACTGATTTCACGATGATGCGATTTATTGCCGCCGCTTCGGCGCTGCTGCTGGCCGCCTGTCAGGTGCAGGCTCCCTCCGGCAACACCGGCAACCAGGCCGCCG
>JBKJUB010000056.1:0-3686 GCA_046590765.1 Sphingomicrobium sp.
CCATGTCATCACCGACGATGATCGCATTGCGCAGGCAGTTCGCGGGTTCGGCGGCAGCGCGCTGATGACCAGCGAGGGCTGCCGCAACGGCACCGAGCGCTGCGCCGAAGCGCTCGACCAGGTCGACGCCGATGTCGACGTGGTGGTCAATTTCCAGGGCGACGCTCTTCTCACGCCGCCGGACTTCGTCACCGCATTGATCGACCAGCTCGCCGGGTCGCCGGGGTCGCTGGTCGCTACGCCCGCGATGCGCCAGCGCAGCGACGAAGTGCGCAAGCTGCAGGCGGAGGAACGCGCGGGCCGCGTTGGCGGGACCAGCGTGGTGGTCGATAATGACAGCCGCGCGCTCTATTTCTCGAAGAAGTTGATCCCCTATCTTCCGGCCGGCTCGCTCGACCACGAGCTGTCGCCGGTGCGGCTGCATATCGGGGTTTATGCCTACCGCCGCGCCGCGCTCGCCACCTACGTCGCGACACCGCCGACCGAACTCGAAGAACTGGAGGGGCTCGAGCAATTGCGCTTCCTCGTCGCGGGCGTGCCGATCGACGTGGTCGATGTCGCGACGCCCGCCTTCACGCTGCGCGAACTCAACAATCCAGAGGATGTCAGCCCGATCGAGGATTCGCTGGCGATGGCCGGGCTCGAATGAACTTCGTCGACGCGCTGCCCGACCGATATCGGGTCATCCTGTGCGACATCTGGGGGGTCGTTCATGATGGCGTGAATCTCTACCCCGGCGCTGCTGAGCGATTGCTGCAATGGGCAGGTGAGGGACGGCGGATCATCCTCATCACCAATGCCCCCCGCACAGCCGAAGCGGTCGAGCAGCAGCTCGCGCGGATCGGCCTGCCGCGCGGCGCATGGCATGGCATTTCGACCAGTGGTGAGGCCGGTATCGTCGCGCTCCACGCACTCGGCGCGCCGGTCGGCTTCATCGGCACGCCCGACGACCGCGCGATCATCGAATCGCGCGGGGTGGCGATTGCCGATGGTGATGATTTCACCGACCTTGCCTGCCTCGGGCTCGACGGCGTGCGGATGGCGGCCGCCGATTATTTAGCCGATATCGAACCGCTCGCGGCGCGGGGAATAGTGATGCACTGCCTCAACCCCGACCGGATGGTCATCCGTGGTGGCGTTCCCGAGACCTGCGCGGGGGCGATCGCTGATTTGTACGAAGGCCTCGGCGGCACCGTCCGCTGGTACGGCAAGCCGCACCCCGCCATCTACGAGCACGCGCTCGCGCTTGGCGGAAATTCTGACAAATCCGCGGTGCTGGCGATCGGCGATGCGCTCCCCACCGACGTCCTTGGCGCCGCGCGACAGGGTATCGATTGCGTGTTCGTCACCGGCGGAATCCACGCTGGCGAACCATTTCCTGCCAGCTTCACGCCACAATATGGCCTTGGGGACTGGGCCCCGGTGGCAGTCGTCGCAACGCTAGGCTAAGGCACGATCATGATATTCAACGGAACCCCCATCGGGCTCGACCAGCCCTTCTTCCTCATCGCCGGCCCGTGTGTGATCGAGAGCGAGGAACTTCAGCTCCGCACTGCCGAGCGCCTGAAGGCGATCACCGACAAGCTCGGCATCCTGTTCCTGTTCAAGTCGAGCTTCGACAAGGCCAATCGCTCGTCGGGCACCAGCTTTCGCGGCCCCGGCATGGACGAGGGCCTGCGCATCCTCGAAAAGGTCCGCGCCGAGCTTGGCGTTCCCGTCCTGACCGACGTTCACGACATCCCGCAGGTCAAGCCGGTCGCCGAAGTGGTCGACATGATGCAGACCCCCGCCTTCCTCGCCCGCCAGACCGATTTCATCCAGGCGGTGGCCAGCGCGGGCAAGCCCGTCAACATCAAGAAAGCTCAATTCATGGCGCCGCACGACATGAAGAATGTCGTCGACAAGGCCAAGGCGGCGTCGATCGCGGCGGGGGGCGACGGATCGAACATATTGGTGTGCGAACGCGGCGCATCGTTCGGCTACAACAATCTTGTCTCGGACATGCGCAGCCTCGCGATCATGCGCGAAACCGGCTGCCCAGTGGTGTTCGACGCGACTCATTCGGTGCAATTGCCGGGCGGTCAGGGGACCAGTTCCGGCGGCACCCGCGAGCATGTCCCGGTGCTGGCCCGCGCCGCGGTTGCGGTCGGGATCAGTGGGCTGTTCATGGAAACCCACCCCGATCCAGCCAATGCGATGTCCGATGGCCCCAATGCCTGGCCGCTCGACAAGATGGAGAGCCTGCTGACCACCCTCGTCAACCTCGACCGCACCGTGAAGGAGGCCGGTTTCGAGGAAATGGCGCTTTGAAGAATACGGTTTTCATCCAGGCCAACCGGCGCCAGATGCTCGGTGCCAAGATCAGCGCCCACAGCTTCAAGAAGGCTAGTGCGCGGCCCGACAGTTTCACCGTGCGGATTCTCGACACGGCCGAATATCCGCGATTGATGGTGCAAGGGCAATCGATCCGCCGGGCCGGCCACATGCGCGATTGGGATCCCGACGATTTGCAAAGTTTCTCGCCGCTCCGCTTCGCCCCACCGCAAATGATGCGCTGGAACGGGCGGGCGGTGGTAACCGACCCCGATTGCTTCGGCATTGGCGATGTCGCCGATTTGTTCGATCTCGAGATGGACGGCAAAGCGGTCATGGCGGTGCCTCGTCCGGGGCATAACAAGCGCTATGATTATATCGCCACCTCTGTGATGCTGCTGGACACCGCCAAGCTGACGCATTGGGATTTCGACCAGGACCTCGATGATCTGTTCGCGCACCGCTTCGACTATATCGACTGGATCGAACTGAAACGCGAAGACCCTGCGACGATCGGCTTTCTCGACGCCAATTGGAATGCGTTCGACCGGCTCGATTCCAAGACCCGCATCCTGCACACCACCAAGCGGCGGACCCAGCCGTGGAAGACGGGCTTGCCGGTCGATTACACGCTTCGTGAGCGGGGGCCGTTCGATTTCATTCGCCGGCTGCGTCATCAATTTTATCAGCCGCATCCCGACCGTAATCAGGAAGCGTTATTCTATTCATTGCTGGCTGATCTGATTGATAATGGCCAAGTGACCAAGCAGGAAGTCGTCGCCGAAATGGCGGCCAACCACATCCGTCACGACAGCATCGAATTGATCGACAATTATCGCGGTTGGGAATTGCCCGAATCGATTTCGAGGAGCGCCTTGAGCGCAGTCGCCGCGATTTCATTGGGGTTGGCGATGGTCGCGGCCAATGGCTGGTCTACTGTCCCGATCACTTTCTGATCGCGCAGATAATGCCAGAAACGGCGTAGGTCGCGCCGCCGCGCATCGCGCCCGCTGATCCGCGGCTCAGGACCCAGCTTGCGCCGTCCCTTGTTGTTCTGGTCGATTGGTATCAGCCCAACCTTTTTGCGCGCCAGGATCGCTTCGGAAATCATTGGGGTCGAATCAGCCGTGTCGTGGATTTCGTCGGCCTGGCCAAGCAGCATTGCAAACCTCGGGAAGCGGCCTTCAACCAGCCGCTCGTTAGGTGCTCGATCAACTTCGCTGCGCACTTTCTCGATAATTTCGGGATTTGTTCGACGGCTGGTGACGACGATCAGCGATCCGCCGGGCTTGGCGCGCAATGTCATCAACGCCCGGGAAACCAGTTGCGTCGACAATCGCCAATATTTCGTCGCTCCGCCGATCGCCACGACC
>JBKJUB010000059.1:0-7718 GCA_046590765.1 Sphingomicrobium sp.
GCCGACCCCGAGCGCCATCGCCAAAGTACCAACGGCTGTCGCATTATCCGCGCCGGCCGTCGATGCATCACCGCAGGCCAAGGCAAAAATACCGATCGCAGTTGCGCCGCCGTTGGCGGGGATCGCATTCGCGCCGCCGTCGGTACCATTAAGATCGCAGGTCGACTGGGCCTGGGCCGGAGTCGCTACCGAAAGCGCGGCGGCGAGCGCGATCGCCGAGCCGCTGAGGAGGATGCTGAGTTTCATGCCATGTTCCCTAATGAAGCGCGCCACAGGGGAGTGCGGCGCCTTCGGAAGGGGTTAATTTGCCGATCCGGACGTAAAAATAACCTATGTGAATTTTCCCCGAGAATCTGAACGTAAACAGTTGGCTATCCGCCCGGCGTCGATTCTCGTCGTGAAGCAAAATGCTTGCCTCGCCCGTCTGTTGATTGGCGCTGCCAATGCGCGGGGGATTGAGGAGATCTGGCATGGTACGTTCAGCTACATTTAGAATGAGTACGGCAATCGCTTTGGCGATGACGGCAGTTTCACCTGCGTTTGGCTCAAGCCATCGCGAAGCGCCCAACATCACGAAGTCGCCCAAACTCGATAATACCGATGTTTACGCATTCCGCAGTTACGAGCCGGGCCGTTCCGGTTTTGTCACATTGATCTCGAATTTCCAGCCGTTCCAGGAGCCGGGCGGCGGGCCCAATTATTTCACCATGGACCCCAATGCCCTGTACGAGATCATGATCGACAATAATGGCGATGCGGTCGAGGACGTCACCTTTCAGTTCAGGTTTCAAAACACGCTTCGCAACGGGACTGGCAATACCGTGACCGTCGGTGGCAAGACCCTGCCAATTGCCCTTCGCCATAGCGGCCAGGTCACGACCGACAATGATCCTGACCTTGGCGAGCGTGAAACCTTTACTGTCACCAAGGTGACCGGTGACCGCCGCAGCGGAGCTGCTGCGGCAATCACCAACGCGAGCGGCGGTGGGACATCGTTCACCAAGCCATTTGACAACGTCGGCAACAAGTCGGTTCCGAACTATCCGGCCTATGCCGGCCAGTTCCTTTATAATGTCACGATCCCGGGCTGCGCGACGCCAGGCCGGGTGTTCGTCGGGCAACGCGAGGAAAATTTTGCGGTCAACCTCGGCCCGGTGTTCGACTTGGTCAACTTCGTCCCGATCGAGGGCAGTATCGCCCAGAGCCAGGCGAACCAGGAGCTGATCGATAATTACAACATCACCAGCCTGGCGATCGAAGTGCCCATCAGCTGTGTGACTGCAGCTGGCCCGAACAAGGTGATCGGCGTGTGGAGCTCGGCGAGCCTGCCGCAGTCCCGCCTGCTCAAGCCTAACCCGACCTATGCCGCCCCGGACACCCAGGGCGGATCATTCGTCCAGGTTTCCCGCCTCGGCATGCCGTTGGTCAACGAACTGGTAATCGGTCTCCCGCAGAAGGATCTGTTCAACGCAGTCAAGCCAACGGCCGATGGCGCGCTGGCCGACTATGTCACCAATCCGACCTTCCCGGCGATCCTCCAGCAATTGTTCGGAAGCGCGGCGATCGCGCCGACCAACATCCCGCGCAATGACCTGGTCGCAACCTTTCTGACCGGGATTGCCACGCTCAACCAAATGTCGACGGTTACGGCATCGGAGATGATCAGGTTGAACACGGACGTCAATCCAACCCCGCGGGCGTCACAGAGCCCATTTGGCGTGGTTGGCGACGATCTGGCGGGCTTCCCCAATGGTCGGCGTCCGGGCGATGACGTGGTCGACATCGTGCTGCGCGTGGCGATGGGCCGACTTTGCCATCCGATTCCGATCGCGGGAAATCAGGTCCAGTTGGGTCTTTGCAAGCCCGAGGATGCGCCGAGCGGGTTGACCGCCTACACTGACGGCGCGCCGATCGACGCCACCTTCACGATGGATGCGTTTCCGTACCTCAACGCCCCGCTGCGCGGGTCGCCGAGGCCCCAGACGCAACCGTGATGAATTCAGGACTTCTCAGGCCGGTGAAGATCACCGGCCTGATCCTGGCAGCCGGTGCATCGCTTTCAGCTTGTCAAAAGAAAGCCGAAAGCGATGCCGCCGGCTTCGACGCGTCTAGTGTCGGGTCGACCCGCACCGAGGACAAGTTTGGCTCCAATTTCGGCAATGCATTCCGCGCGCCGGCCAATTCGGAACCGGTCAACGTCGCTGATGGCGACCTGCCTCCCGTGTCGAACACGACAGAGCCCGAACCGGTCGAATAGGGCAGTGGCAATCATAGAAACTGGTCCAGCAATCGCGGGTCGCACGGGCGAATGGCCCGGTGTGACCGTCATGGTCGCTGCTCGATCAGCGGCGGCGGGCCGCCGCATCGTAGCCAAACGTCAGGCTGGAAAAGGTCGTGTCGAACTCAACGTTCGGATCGCCTCGCACCGCCTCGCTCCACAACACATTGACCAGCCAGCTGCCGACCGCGGGGACGCGGAAGGTTGCGCGGCCATTGCGATCGGTAATCGCGGTTGCCAATGGCTTGGCATCGAATTCCAAATTGGTCAGCTTGACCGTCGCGCCGGGCAGGCGCCGGCCATTGTACATCACCAGCACCGGGAGCAATCGCGATGCACCCAGCGCATAAGGATTGCGCTCGGGAACGATCTCCAGCTTGAAACCCAGCGCGCGCGTCGCCTGGGCGGAATTGGCGGCCGTCTGGGCACCGACCTGGATCAGCGCCTTGGCGCGGCGGCTGTAGCGCTCGCGGCCGGCCTGGTTGGAGGTGCCGGTGCGTTGCCGGGCAGCAAGGATCGGGGTCAGCCCTTCGAGCTTGGCGTAATCGTTGAAGCGGATCGAGGGCAGGCTCGACGTGGCATAGTTGGATTGCATGGCAATGACATGCAGCCCCGGCGCGGCGAAGCGAGTCACAACATCGGCGGGGCCGCCATCGTTGCGCAGGTCGGCCCGCAAGTCGTTCCGCCGTCCGGATGCAAAGTCCTGGAGCAGGATGATTCGGTCGAGACGGCCCCAGCGCTCGCGCGCCGCAGCATGACCAACCTGAAAGGTCATCGCGACCGGCGCGCCCGGCGCCGCCTGGAAGCGCTGCGGCTGGATCCAGAAATCATGTGCCACCAGCGGCGTGGACGCCAGCAGGAGCGTCAATGCGGCGATTTTGATATTCATAATTTTTCCCTGGTGGCTGCGGATCAATACCCGCCGACCAGTTACGGTTCCAAGCGCCATGCGGATTAAACGCTCCCTTTCTCGAGTGATGCGCGCCATGGCAGCGGCGGGGCTGATGCTGGCCTGTGCGTCGCCGGCGATGGCGCATGACGGCACCGGGCTGGCCGGCGGGTTTGCCGCTGGGTTCGTTCATCCGCTGTCGGGTCCCGATCACATGCTGGCCATGATTTCGGTCGGCTTGTGGGGCGCGTTCCTCGGGCGGCCGTTGGTCTATGCCTTGCCGATGATTTTCCCGACAGTGATGGTGATCGGCGCGGGAATGGGAATGATCGGCGTGCCGCTCCCGCCGGTCGAGATCGGAATCGCCTTGTCAGTCCTGACGCTGGGGCTGCTGATCTTGTTCGCGGTTCGAGCGCCGCTCTGGGTGGCCTGCGCGATTGTCGCCATTTTCGGGCTGTTCCATGGTTATGCGCATGGGCTCGAGCTGCCTTCCGCAGCCGACCCGATTGGGTACAGCACCGGTTTCGTGCTGTGCACGGGCCTGCTCCATCTCATCGGCATCGCGCTCGGCGTGCTCAAGGTCAGTCATGCGGGAACGCTCGCCTTGCGCGGTGCGGGCGGCGTGATTGCGGTGTTCGGCGCGCTGTTCTGGATCGGTGTGGTAACCCCATGAACGGCGGCATCCTCCCTATCCTGCTGATTTGCGCGACGGTTGGGCTGGCGCTGTCGCTGGTCGGCCGGCGTGATGCGTGGCTCGGGGTCGCAGCGATCGTCTTGAGCGCCTTGGTCGTATCGAGAATCCAATTCGCTCCAAGCGCGTCAAATATCATCTTCGCCGGACTGTTCCTGAGTACGATTTTCACCGCAGTGCTAGTGTATCTGCCGCGCGCATGGCCGCGGCGCTGGGCTATTCCTGTCGCGGTTAATGCCGGTGGCTGGACCGGCGCTTTGGTGTCGCTGTCCGGGATGCACAACGCCTTGTGGCTGGCCTTGCCGCTGTGCCTGCTGTGTGTGCCAGGCCGCTGGATCGATCAGCGCGGCCTTGGCATCGGACTCAAGGTCGCGGCCAGCTGGATGATCGCCATTTCCTCGCTAGCGCTGTTCGTGTCGCTGATGCCGCACCCTGGCTACGTCCCGGACCATATGGAATGACCCCGATGAAGTTATTGCTGATTGCGGCGGTCGTGGCTGGTGCCACCCCGATTGCGGCCCATGCGCAAGTTATAGAGATCGATTCCAATGGCGCTGCGCAGACCTATGACGGGCCGACTTTGTTTACCGTTGCCGACGCTCTCCCGATCACGATCAAGGTGACGCAAACTTACGGCGAGGATCCAAATGCGCTGATCGAGCAAGCAGCGCGCGTCCATCGGCTCGATCCAACGTTACTCAAGGCAGTGGCATGGCAGGAATCGCGCGGCCGGATGAGCGCGATCAGCAACAAGGGAGCCCGGGGTGTGATGCAATTAATGCCGGGAACTGCATTGGCGCTGGGGGTCGATCCGCGCAGCCTGTCGGGCAACATTCGCGGTGGCGCGATGTATCTTCGCCAGCAGATCGACCGCTTCGGATCGGTGCCGCTAGCGCTGGCCGCTTATAATGCCGGCCCGGGCGCAGTGATCCGCTATCGCGGCATCCCGCCCTATCGCGAGACGCGCGATTATGTCGCCAAGATCATGGGCCGCTGGCGCCCGACGGTTGCGTCCAATCCCATCCAGTCCTTCATCGTCGAGGTAGTGAAATGATCAATGCTCGTTCGTGGGCGCTTGCCCTGTTGGTATTCGCGGCCCCCGCCACTGCGCAGTATGCCGCCGCCGACCCCGCCGGGTCGGGACCGATCGTCGGTGCGGTCAACTGGTTGCAGGGCACCTTGCTTGGTAATGTCGCGACCGCCGTCGCGGTGATCGCGGTCGCTGCAGTCGGTTTCCTGATGCTGACCGGGCGGATCAACTGGAAATATGGCGCCACTGTCGTGCTCGGCCTGTTCATCCTGTTCGGCGCGGCCTCGATCGTCGGCGGTATCCGCTCGGTCGCGGGCGCCTGAACGTGGCAGGCGACCGCCTGTTTCGGGCATTGGCCCGGCCGCAGATGGTGGCCGGGGTAACCTACCCGTTTTTCGTCCTCAACGGGATCGTCGCGGCAGAGTTGTTCCTGATCTTCAAGAGCCTGTACGCGTTGCTTCCGGCGCTGCTCATCCACGCGCTCGGCTATGCCGCGCATCTGCGCGATCCGCACATCATGGCACTGTGGCTTACCAAACTTCGTCGCGTGCCGCGGGTCCCCAATCGCAAATTGTGGGGTGCCAATGTCTATCGCCCCTGAATCATTGTCTCGGGCCAAGGCTGCAGAGCGCGAGAAATCAGTCGGCGATCATCTGCCCTATCTGACCCAGATCGACGACCACACGATCCTGACCAAGGACGGGCTGGCGATGCAGGTCATCCGGCTCGACGGCCTGCCGTTCGAGACGATCGACGCCGCCCAGCTCGACGCGCGCAAGGCGGCACGCGATACGATGCTGCAGGCGATTGCTTCGGCGCGGTTTGCGGTGGTCCATCATGTTGTCCGGCGCGCGGTTTCCCCCGACCTCGACGGCAATTTCGGCGATCCGTTCAGCGAGTCGCTCGACAAGGCTTGGCGCGACCGGTTGGCGGTGCGCCAACTGTACGTCAACGATCTGTATCTCACGATCATCGTCCGGCCGTTGGCGGGGCGCGCAAAGGCGGCTGACAAATTGCTCGGCCTGTTCACCGGGAACCGCGCGGTCAAGACCGATCACACTGCCGATTTGCGCGAACTGAACCGCGCGCGCGAAGCCTTGATGGCGGCGCTCGAACCCTATGGGCCGACTGTATTGTCGAGCTACGATTTACCGCGCGGCCTCGCGTCGGAGCCGGTCGAGTTTCTTGCCTCGCTGGTCAATGGGACCAATTCGCCGATGCTCCTGCCGCAGGGCGACATTGCCGAGGTCATCGCCCGCCGGCGGCTGAGCTTTGGCGCCGACGCGATCGAATTTGGCCCGGTCGACGGCGGCGACGTGGACTTTGCAGCGATCCTGTCGGTCAAGGATTACCCCGCCGAAACCGATGCCGGGATGCTCGACGATCTGTTCCGATTGCCGTTCGAAATGGTCGTCACGCAAAGCTTTGCGGTGGTCGATCGCGGACCAGCGCTGGAGCGGATGGATCTGGCGCTGAGGCGGATGAAGTCGGCCGAGGATGCGGCGGTGTCGCTTCGCACCGAACTGGCCGACGCCAAAGACGAAGTCGCCGCTGGCCGGGCGTTGTTCGGCGAGCATCATCTGACCGTAATGCTCCGCTCCGCGAGCCTCGCCGAGCTAGACGCCAGCATTGGCGAAGTGCAGGCCAGCCTGTCCGACGCGGGATTTGTCGCGGTGCGCGAAGAACTAGGGCTGGAAGCGGCCTATTGGGCGCAATTTCCCGGCAATTTCGGCTACATCGCACGCCGAGCTTTGGTTTCGTCGGCCAATTTCGCGGGCTTTGCCAGCGCGCATAATTTCCCGGTCGGCAAAGCCAGCGGCAATCATTGGGGCGACGCGGTCACCTTGTTCGAGACGACGTCGGCCGGGCCTTACTTCTTCAACTTTCATCGTGGCGACCTTGGCAATTTTACGATTATCGGGCCGTCGGGGTCGGGCAAGACGGTGGTGCTCGGCTTCCTGCTCGCCCAGGCCCGGCGTTATTCACCGCGGATCATCTTTTTCGACAAGGATCGGGGCGCGGAGATTTTCCTGCGCGCGATTGGCGGGGTTTATGACACGCTGCGGCCCGGCAACCCGACCCGGCTCAACCCGCTGGCGCTGCCCGATACACCGGGCAACCGGCGGTTCCTCACCCAATGGGTCGCCAAGCTTGCAACCGGCGACCGCGAACCGCCGACGATCGAGGAAGAAGGCTGGATCAACGATGCGATCGACGCCTCCTATGCGGGCCCGCCCGAGCACCGCCGTTTGCGCTATCTCGCCGAACTGTTCCGCGGCCGCGACCGCGCATCGGGTAATGACATCGCCGCGCGGCTGGCGCCGTGGCACTCGGGCGGGGAGCATGCTTGGCTGTTCGATAACGAACTCGACGGGCTGGAACTCGATGCCGAGACAATCGGGTTTGACATGACCGCGATCCTCGATCAGCCGGCCTTGCGCTCACCGACGATGCTTTATTTGTTTCACCGGGTCGAAGAGCGGCTAGACGGCCAACCCACGATCATCGTCGTCGACGAAGGTTGGAAAGCGCTCGACGACGAAGTGTTCGTGGCGCGGATTCGTGATTGGGAAAAGACCATTCGCAAGCGCGGCGGGATCGTCGGCTTCGCCACCCAGTCAGCCTCCGACGCGCTCGAAAGCAAGATCGCCTCGGCGATCGTCGAGCAAGCCGGAACGCAGATTTTCATGGCCAATGCATCGGCGCAGGCAAGCGATTATATCGACGGCTTCGGGCTTACGCCGCACGAATATGAACTGATCCGGTCGATCCCCGAAACCGCACGAGCGTTCCTGGTCAAGCATGGCGCCGACAGCGTCGTCGTGCGGCT
>JBKJUB010000011.1:0-6918 GCA_046590765.1 Sphingomicrobium sp.
GGTCGATGCCCCCGTGGTCGACGGCCTTGGCCAGGTCAGCCTCAGCGGGATACGATCGCGCGGCACCACCTTCGCCGCCCGCCCGGGTGCGGCGGTGCTGGTCCCGGCCGACGGCGTGCTGGTGTTTTCCGGCCCGTATCGCCGCCATGACGGGATCGCGATCATCGATCACGGGCGAGGCTGGATGAGCCTGATCGTCGGGGTCCGCGCCAGCCCGCCGAAGGGCAGCCGGCTGTCCCGCGGCGACACACTCGGCAAGGCGCTCGGCCCGGTGAGTATCGAATTATCGACCAACGGGCGGCCAGCATCGGCGATTCTCATCGCCGGTTCATCCTAGTCACTGTCCATTAAGGGCAATCGTGGCTAGACTGGGTCACCCACCAAGCGAGGAATTTTGTTGATGAGCCGTCTCGCCAAGTACCTCCAGCCGCTGGCCGTGGTCGGTGCACTGACCATGATCCCGCTGTCCGCCAGCACGTCCGCGGCGGCCGATGCCGACACGATGAAGGAACTCGACACCTTCATGGACGTGTTCAATCAGGTGCGCGCCAATTACGTCGACAAGGTCGATGACCATGTGCTGGTCAAGGGCGCGATCGACGGCATGCTCGCCGCGCTCGACCCGCATTCGTCGTACATGGAGGGGACCGATTACACCTCGCTGAAGACCACCACCGATGGCAATTATGGCGGGCTCGGCCTGTCGGTCACGATGGAAGATGGCGCGGTCAAGGTGATCACTCCGACCGAGGACACACCGGCCGACAAGGCGGGAATGAAGGCTGGCGATTACATCACCCATATCGACGGGCAATTGCTCTACGGGCTGGAGCTTGACGAGGCGGTCGACAAGATGCGTGGGGCCCCGGGCACCAAGATCAGGCTGACCGTAGTCCGCCGCGGCCGCGACAAGCCGTTCGATGTCACCATCACGCGCGCCAAGATCGAGCTTCGAGTCGTGAAGTGGGAGATCAAGGACAATGTCGGGATCATCAACATCAACAGCTTCGCCGGCAACACCGGCCAGGCGACCGAAGCCGCGCTGACCGCGATTGACAAAGCCACTGGCGGTCATCCGACCGGTTACATCGTCGACCTTCGCTCCAACCCGGGCGGGTTGCTCAACGAAGCGGTGCGGGTCAGCGATGCCTTCCTCGACCATGGCGAGATCGTCTCCGAGCGCGGGCGCGAGAAGACCGACTTCCAGAGCTGGAGCGCCAAGCCGGGCGACATGGCGCATGGCCTGCCGGTGATCGTGCTGGTCGATGTCGGCAGCGCCTCGGCGGCGGAAATCGTCGCGGGAGCGCTGCAGGATCATCGCCGGGCGATCGTGATGGGCGAGCGCAGCTTCGGCAAGGGCTCGGTGCAGGGCGTCCAGGAATTGAGTGCGACGCGTGCACTGCGCCTGACCATCGCGCGTTATTACACCCCGTCGGGCCGCTCGGTGCAGGCCGGCGGGATCGATCCCGACATCATGGTCCCCCAGTTGTCGGATCCCGATTACAAGGATCGTCCGGCGATCCGCGAAGCCGACCTTCGCCGCCATTTGATCAGCCAGACCGGGGTCAAGGACGAAGTGCTCGAAAAGGATAGCGCTCCCGATCCGCGCTTCTCCGCGACGGCCGAAGAATTGAAGAAAAAGGGCATCAAGGATTTCCAGCTCGACTATGCGATCCGCACCTTGAAGCGGCTTGCGCCCGCGGTGCCGAGCGCACCGGCCAAAGCGCGCTAGGCCGGCACGATTTCGACCATGGCCACCGCTGCAACCATGCCGCGCGATCTTTTGTCGAGGGCGGCGCTGGCGCGGTTGCTGGCGCTGGCGATTCCCATCGCCTTGCTCGGCGGGGCGTTGCTGTCGCAATATGTCGGCGGGCTCCACCCGTGCGAAATGTGCATCTGGCAGCGCTGGCCGCATGGAGTCGCGATCGTCATCGCGGCGCTGGCCTTCCTGTTCGCCGCCGACAGCCGCAACGCGCGCTTGCTGATCGCGCTCGCCGCCATCGCCATCGCCATATCGGGGGCGATCGGGGTGTTCCATGCCGGGGTCGAGCTCAAATATTGGGAAGGGCTGACCCGCTGCTCGACCGGCGGGGCAATGAGCCTCGATGAATTGATGAAGGTCCCGCTGGTGCGCTGCGACCAGATCCAATTCTCGTTCCTCGGGATCAGCATGGCGGGGTGGAATGCGATCTTCTCGCTCGGCGGTGCAGGCACAATCCTTTATCTGCTCGGACGGCGCGCATGACCACTGCCTGGCGCCCCGGCGATGCGCGGCCCGATTCGGCGAGCATGCTGCGCGTCAACCAGGCCGGCGAATATGGCGCGACGCGGATTTACGCTGGCCAGCTCGCGGTCCTGTCAAAGGGATCGCATGCCGCGCACCAGATCGCGCGGATGGCGCGGCAGGAGCAGCGCCACCTCGACCGGTTCGATGCCTTGCTGGCCCAGCGCAATGTCCGCCCGACCGCGCTCCAGCCGATGTGGAATGTCGCCGGCTTCATGCTCGGCGCGGCGACTGCGTTGATTTCCGAGGAAGCGGCGATGGCCTGCACCGAGGCGGTCGAGACCGAGATCGACCTGCATTATTCGGCGCAGCTCGACGAGCTTGGGACCAGTGATCCCGAGCTTGCCGCCGACATTCAGGATTTTCGCGCCGAGGAGCTTGAGCATCGCGACACGGCGCGCTCGATGGGTGCCGCCAACGCGCCCGGATACCCATTGCTGACCGCGACGATCCGTGCCGGATGCAGGTTGGCGATCGGGCTGTCGAAGCGGATCTGAGGAACTTGAAGGCCGACAAAGCCTTTAATGTGATTAAAGGCCGACAAAGCCTTTAATGTGATTGAGAGGATGATGACGATGTCGAAGCTTCCCCTGGCTCTTAGCGGAGCCGCCCTGACGTTCACCGCGCTAGCGCTGCCGACCGCGCCTGCACTTGCCCAGAACAGCGGCAAGGTCAGCGAGATCATCGTCTATGGCACCGACCCGTGCCCGCGCTCGACCGACGACGAGATCGTCGTCTGCGCGCGCAAGTCGGAGACCGAGCGCTATCGGATCCCCGAGCGTTTCCGCAAGGGCGGGTCGCTCCAGTCGCGTCAAGCCTGGGCGGTGCGCGCGCGGAGCTTCGAGACGGTCGGCGCGACGGGGATCAACAGCTGCTCGCCAGTCGGCCCCGCCGGGTTCACCGGTTGCCTTGGCCAGTTGACCAAGCAAGCCTTCCAGGAACGCAACGAGCAAGTCACCAGCGACACCACGCCGCGCCGCTAGGCTGACCGTCAGGTGCGCCGACGCTCGTTGGCGACCCACCGCATGATCTGTGCATCGAGCACGTCGAGCGGCACCGCGCCCTCGCCGATCACCGCGTCGTGGAACCGCCGCAGATCGAACTTCGGCCCCAGCGCTTTTTCCGCCCGGCTGCGCAAATCGCGAATCTTGAGCTCGCCCAATTTATACGCCAGCGCCTGGCCGGGGTTGGAAATGTAGCGATTGACCTCGGCATCGATATTGGCGTCGGTCAGCGCAGTATTATCCTTCATGAAGGCGACCGCCTGCACCTTGCTCCAGCCCTTCGAATGCAACCCCGTATCGACCACCAGCCGACATGCGCGCCACATTTCATAGCTTAGCCGCCCCATATTCTTCTCGGGCGTATCGTAAATCCCCATCTCGATTCCGAGCCGCTCCGAATACAGCCCCCAGCCCTCGACGAAGGCGGTATAGCCAGCCGTTGCCTTGCGCCACGCGGGCAGGGTCAGCTCCTGCTGGGTCGCGATCTGCATGTGATGCCCGGGCACCGCTTCATGCACCGTCAGCGCCGGAAGCTCCCACAACGGGCGCTGGTCGAGCTTCGACGTATTGACGAAATACGTCCCGGAAACCCCCGCCTCGGGACTTCCGCCATTATAATAAGCAGTGGTCGATCCGGGCGCGATTTCGGGCGGTATCTCCTTTAGTCCGTACGGCAATCGCGCCAGCTTGGTGAACAAAGTCGGCATCTTGCCGTCGATCACCTTCGCCTGCAGCGCGGCCGCAGCCATCAGCTCGCCCGGGGTCTTGGCGAAATATTTCGGGTTGGATCGCAATTCCGCGATCATCGCCTCGCGGGTCGGGTAACCCGCCTTGGTCGCCACCTCGACCATCTCGGCACGGATCCGCGCAACTTCGCTTAGCCCGATCTTGTGAATTGCATCGGGGGACAATCTGGTGGTGGTCTGCTGGCGCACCTGGAAGGCGTAATAAGCCGCCCCATTGGGCTGCGATGACACCGACACGTTCTGCGAACATTTGTCCTTCAAGTCGCGGTCATAGAGCGTCGCGAACTGCTGGTACGACGGGTTGATCTTGCCGCTGATCAACGCCTTGGCGCGGGCCTGCAAATCGGCCCATTGGCCTTCGCTGACGCTGGCCGGCTTGCGCGCGGCGAAGGGCGCGTAGAAGCGCGACTTGGCGGGATCGACGGTGATTACCCCGGTGATGGTGGCTGGAAAGCCGGTCATCGTCGCGCATGGCTGAACGAATCCTTCACTCGCCGCCTTGACCGAAATCGCACCATAGTCGCGCATCCGGTCGGGGACGAAGCCGATACGCGCGAGATAATTGTCATAGTCGGCATAGGTCCGGAACGGCTGCCCTTCGCCCATCCCCGCGATAAAGCCATGATAGCTGCCGAGGATCGAATAATAGAGCTGGCGCTGGCCGAAGCTGTTGGCCTCGATGCTGCTTTCCAGATTGTCCTTCAGGATCGCGTAATTGGCCTGGCCAGCGGCGGGCAGTGCGACCGCCGGAATCGCCTTCAGCCGCTTGAGGAACACTGCCGCCTCGGCCACCTGCCGGTCTGCCTCGGCAAGCGTGATCTCACCCAGCTCGCGGTCATATTTGGTGACCCCGACCGAGGTCGCGAGGCTCGGCGAATTCTTGAGCAATGCCGCCCAATAATCGTCCTGCAATTTCTGGAAATCCTGCACCGGCCCAGCAAAAGCGGGCGCGGCGAACGCGGCGGCGGCAAGTAGCAGATAATGGCGCATGGATGATCTCCCCTGTTGGCCCGAGACTAAGCCCCCCGCGCCGCACCGCAACCCGCCTTTCGACGAAGGGGGGCTTCCCAAAGCGCGGCGGACTGTTAGCGTCACCTCATGAGCGGGGGCGCTTCACCAAGCGGAACGATATTCGGTCATCCCAAGGGCCTGGCTTATCTCGCCTTCACCGAATTGTGGGAGCGGTTTTCTTATTACGGAATGACCGCGTTGCTGACCTTGTACATGGTCAAGCAATTGCTCCTGCCGGGCCATGCCGAAAATGTCCTCGGGCTCGACGCACTGCGCCAGCTGTTCGAATTCCGCGGGCCGATGTCGAACCTCGCTTTCGCCTCGCTGATTTACGGCTGGTATGGCGGCCTGGTCTATTTCACCCCGATCCTCGGCGGACTGATCGCCGATCGCCTGCTCGGTGCAAAGCGCACCGTCGTGCTCGGTGCCTTGCTGATGAGCGCCGGGCATCTGGCGATGTCGTTCGACGTCAGTTTCCTGATCGCGCTGCTGCTGCTGATCCTCGGCTCGGGCTGCCTCAAGGGCAATATCTCGGCGCAGGTTGGCACGCTATATCCGCAGGCGGCGGAGTCGCTGCGCGAGCGA
This sequence comes from Sphingomicrobium sp., assembly GCA_046590765.1. Taxonomy (GTDB): domain Bacteria; phylum Pseudomonadota; class Alphaproteobacteria; order Sphingomonadales; family Sphingomonadaceae; genus Sphingomicrobium. The sequence continues at coordinate 5,631 of JBKJUB010000011.1, forward strand.
GGCTTCACCATCTTCTCGACCGGGATCAACATTGGCGCAGTGATCGGCCCGCTGGCGACCGTGACGGTGGCGGAGATATATGGCTGGCACGCCGGCTTCGCGCTCGCCGCCGCCCTTATGCTGCTCGCTTTAACCGTCTATCTGGCCGGTCAGCGCCACCTGCCCGAACAACGCGTGTTCCGCTCGACCAATGCAGAAAAAGTCGCGCTGACCCCGCCCGAGCAGCGCCGCACCTGGGCGCTGATCGCGATCATCGCACTCGTCATCCCGGTCAACATCGCTTACCCGATGATCTGGAGCATAGGCATCGTCTGGATCGACCAGCACGTCCGCCTCGCCACCGCGCTCGGCCCAGTCCCGGCGGGCTGGTTCAACTCGCTCGACAGCTTCGGCAGCATCATCGCCGCCGCGCCGCTGGTCGCGCTGTGGGCGGCGCAGGCCAAACGCAAGGCCGAACCCGCAAGCATCACCAAACTCGCGATCGGGTCGTTGCTGATGGGCCTGTCGATCCTGCTGCTCGCCGCCGGAAGCCTGCTCCCCGACGCTGCGGGCAAGGTGTCGGTATATTGGGCGATTGCGGCCTATCTCGGCACCGGGCTTGCCTTTATGTGGTTCTGGCCGGTGACCCTGTCGACCGTCTCGGCGCTCGCCCCGCCGCAAGTCCGCTCGACCCTGATGGGCGGCAGCTTCATCGCCTTGTTCCTCGGCACCGTCATCATGGGCTGGGTCGGCAGCTTCTACGACCAGATGGCGCCAGTGACGTTCTGGATCATGGACGCGTCGATCGCGATCGTCGGCGCATTGCTGATCATGCTCGCCCGCCGCCCGCTCGAACGAATGTTGGCGCCCCCAAACGATTGAACTTGCGCCATAATCGCTGCGAACATATACAGAACATATGGCCCAGCTCGACACCCGCGAAAAGCTTGCGATTCTTGCCGATGCGGCGAAATATGATGCATCCTGCGCGTCGTCGGGAACCTCGAAGCGCGACAGTCGCGGCGGCAAGGGGATGGGTTCGACCGAGGGCATGGGCATCTGCCACGCCTACGCGCCCGATGGCCGCTGCATCTCCCTGCTCAAGATCTTGCTGACCAACAGCTGCATCTTCGACTGCCATTATTGCATCAATCGCAAGAGCTCGAACGTCCGCCGCGCGCGCTTTACCGCCACCGAAGTCGTCCAGCTGACGCTCAATTTCTACAAGCGCAATTATATCGAGGGACTGTTCCTCTCCTCGGGGATCATCGGTTCGTCCAATTACACGATGGAGCAGATGGTCGAGGTC
>JBKJUB010000130.1:0-15161 GCA_046590765.1 Sphingomicrobium sp.
CTGATTTGATAGACGCCCGCGCCGAGCGTTGCAGGAATGACCACACGGCCGAACTGACGAACGCCCGGGGTCAATCGCGGACGGCGCAGCTTGAGCGTGATCCCGGCGCGTTTTGCAGCCCACCACAACAAGCCGATCTGCATCACCCCGCCGATCGTCACCGCGATTGCCAAAGCGGTCGCGCTAATCTCGCCGCCGTCGCGAATGAAAATCAATGCGCCCAGCATCGCAATGTTGAGCAACGCTGGGGCGAAAGCGGCGGCGGTGAACTTGGCCAGGCTGTTGAGGATGCCCGAGAACAACGACACCAGGCTGATCAGGATGAGATAAGGAAAGGTGATCGAGGTGAGGAAGGTCGCGAGCGCGAGCTTTTCACCGGTGTAGCCCGAGATCGCCGCGACGAAGAGCGGCATGATGATCTCGAACGCCAGCGTGAACAGCACCAGCGTCGGCAGGAACACCGCCAGCACTTCTTCGGAGAAATGCCGCGCGCCTTCCTGCCCCTCGGTGCCGTGCAGGCGCTGGCTGTAAAGCGGCACGAACCCGGCGGAGAATGCGCCTTCGCCGAACAGGCGCCGGAAGGTGTTGGGCAAGCGGAAGGCGACGAAGAAAGCGTCGGCTTGCCAGCTCGCGCCCATCACCCTGCTCATCAGCATTTCGCGGGCAAAGCCGGCGATTCGGCTGACCAAAGTCAGCCCGCCAATGGTGCCCGTCGCCTTGACGAGGTTCATGTGGCCGCGCTCATCCCTCGGAGGGGGCCGGATCGACCGGGCCGCTATCGTCGCTCAGCGCGGGGTCGAACCCGGCCGGCGGCGGGGCAGCGCCCGATCCGTTGGGGATCGCGCCATCCTCGCCCTGCCGCGCTTCGAGCTCGGCGACGAACGCCCGGCCGAAATCGATCGGCTCTAGAAGCAACGGCGGAAAGCCGGCATTCTGCACCGCTTCGGCGATCACCTGGCGAGCAAATGGGAAGATCAGTTGCGGCGCATCGACCAGCATGAACGGCCCGATCGCCTCGTCTGGGAAATTGCGCAGGCCGAACAGCCCGGCATAGGTCAGGTCGACCATGAAGTGGGGGCCCTGGTCGGACTTGGCCGAGACGTTGATCCGGAGCACCGCCTCGTGCACGTCGTCGGTCACCCGCTCAACATTAATATTGAACTGGACATCGACCTGCGGCTGGGTCTGCCACTGGAAGACCTGCGGCGAATTGGGACTCTCGACCGACAAATCCTTGATATATTGAGCGATCGCCGCAGCCTGCGGCTCACCCTCGGGCCCGGCGCCCTGGTTGGGGATGATCGGGGTCTCGTCGGCCATGAAATCAAGTCCTTATCAATGGGGTAAAAGCGCCGCCATACTGGCTTGGAGCATTGCGAAAAACGGATGCCGCGCGCCTAGCAGCCGTGCTTTTCGGGCGCAATGGCGCATAGGTTTATGGAGCGCCCTTTGAATCCGCGCGTTATCGGTCTTATGTTGGGCGTCCCAAAGAACGGATCTGAAACTTGACCGCAATCGTCATTCTTGCCCTCGTCGCCTTATTCGTCGGCCTTCGCTTATACTCGGTCCTCGGCGAGCGAACCGGGCATGAGCAGCCGATCGTCAAACCTGCCGACCCCGATACAAGGGTCGAGCAACCCAAGGTCAATCTGCCGCGTGAAGCCGCCGCAATCACCGACAATGGCGACCTCGCTTATGTCGCGACGGCCGGCCCGGGGGTTCGCCAGATTCTATCCGCCGATCCTACATTCGATGTCGCGCGGTTCCTCGAAGGCGCCGGCGCGGCCTATCGAATGATCCTTGAGGCATTTTGGAAGGGCGACCTCGATTCGATCCGCCCGCATGCCGACACCCATATTTACGACAGTTTTGCCGAGGCGGTTAAGCAGCGCGAGGCCGATGGCCAGACGCTCGACAACCGGCTGGTCGCGGTCGATCCGCCAGTGATCGTCGAGGCCGGGATGGAGCATGGCGCGGCGGAAGTCACCGTCCGGTTCGAAGCCGACATTGCGGCCGTGACGCGCAACAAGGATGGGGAAGTGGTCGCCGGATCGATGAGCGATGCCGTACAGACCCGCGAGCGGTGGACCTTCCGTCGCGATTTGAAGTCGCGCGATCCCAACTGGCTGCTGATCGAGACTGACGAAGAAGAATGAGGCGCTTCCTTCGCGCAGCTGCACTTGCTGGCGCTTTATTGCTTGCCGGCTGCGCCACACAGCGACCACCGCCGCCAATCGTCACGCCGCCAGTTCAGCCGGTTCCGATCTCCGTTCCGCCGATTAACGCCGTCGCTGCTGGAGTGGTGGCTGAACCGCCGCGGCCGATCGACGCTGCTGGCGCCGAGCGGACGCTGGCTGCGTTTCGTTTGTCCTGCCCGGTGCTGGTCAAGCGGAGCGATCCTTCGGGACTGACTCAAGCGGCCGACTGGGCACCATTATGCGCCGAGGCTGCGACCCTAGCGCCGGGCAGCGCGGTAAATTTCTTCCACACGCGGTTTGCCTGGCTCCGCGTCGGCGACGGCAAGGCGTTTGCGACCGGCTATTACGAACCCGAAATTCGTGGCAGCCGGATTCGCCAGCCGGGCTATGAAGTCCCGGTCTACGGGCTCCCCCACGACCTCGTGGAATGCACGCGCGCCGATGGTATCACCGGGCGCGGGATGATCGACCCGACCGGGCAATGCGTTGCTTATCCTGACCGCGCCGCGATCGAGGACGGGGCAATTGCTGGTCGCGGGCTGGAGATCGCCTGGGCCGCGGACCCGGTCGAACTGTTCTTCGTCGAAGTGCAGGGATCGGGGCGGCTCGCGCTGCCCGACGGCGGAGTGATGCGGATCGGTTATGCCGGGCAGAATGGCCGCGATTATGTCGCGATCGGCAAATTGCTCCGCCAGCGCAATCTGCTCGCGCCGGGCAAGGCGACGATGGCGGGGATTGTCGAGTGGATCCGCACCCATCCGGCCGAAGGCAAGGCGCTGATGCGCGAAAATCCGAGCTTCGTGTTCTTCCGCGAAACCATCGGCGCGGGTCCGCTCGGCTCGCTCGGCATCCCGGTCACGCCGCGCGCCTCGATCGCCGCCGATCCCAAGTTCATCCCGCTTGGCGCGCCAGTGCTGCTCGAGCTCGACCGGCTCGAGGCGAGCGGATTGTGGATCGCGCAGGATGTCGGCGGTGCGATCAAGGGCAGCAACCGGGTCGATACGTTTTGGGGCGCAGGGGCCGCAGCGCAGGCCACCGCCGGCAGCATGAGCGCCTCGGGTCGCGCCTGGGTGCTGGTGCCGCGCGGCATAAATGTGCAAGCATTGAGCGGTGCGCAAACTCACCCCTGACGAGGCCGATCTGTGGGCCAAGGTAACCGCCTCGATCCGGCCGCTCTCGCGCGACCCCGTCGAGCCGGCGAAAGCGTCCGCCGTGGTGCCACCCGCGAGCGGCGCCAGGTCCCGGCCGCCAACGGTGCAGCCGCCGCTGCGCCGGGTACCGCCGCCGCCGCCGCCGCGCCGTCTCATTGCTAACACGCTTGATGGCGGGTGGGACCGGCGATTGAAGGGCGGGACGGTCGAGCCCGACCGGATCCTCGATCTTCACGGCCACAATCTCGACCAGGCGTGGGACGCGATCGACCGCGCGTTGGAAACCGCGATCCAGCGCGGCGAGCGCGTTTTGTTGCTGATCACCGGCCATGCCCGCGCGGGCGATCCACCGGTCGAGCGTGGGCGGATCCGCGCTGCAGTCAACGACTGGCTGACGGTGTCGCGCCACTCAAGCCGGATCGCGGCAGTTCGGCAAGCGCATCGCCGGCATGGCGGGGGCGGCAGCCTGTATCTGATATTGCGGCGTTAACCCTTATCCGCGACGCATATTTAACCCCGACCGTTTAATCGCATCGTTGTGAATGGCGCGGGTTATCCGCCCCGAACCGAAAGCTTCGATGCGGCGATGAATAACGGTAATGCCCAGAAGATCAGCAATGTCCTCCTGTCGACTGCGGCAGGCGTGGCGTCGTTCCTGTTCTCACTAGTCGCGTTTCTGTACATTACCGAGCTCGACAAGCAGGTGCTCGCCAGCCTCGTCGCCGGGGCCTTCTGCCTGTTGATCAGCTACATCGCGTCCGAGCGCCCGAACAGTGAAAGCGCCCGCTCGCTGACCGCCTTGGCAGAGCGCCTGCTCGCGGTCGAGGAAGGCGATCTGACCTCGCCCGCACCCGCTATCCTGCGCGAAACCAATCCCAAGCTCGCCGCCGCCGTCGACAGCCTGTTCGAGGAAGTCCGCGCATCGATTGAAAATGCCCATGCACTGGGGATGTACGATCCGGTAACCTCGCTTCCTAACCGTCTCCATTTCCGCTCCGAAGCCGATAAACTGTTGAGTGCCGCCAATGGCAGCCGCTCGGCAATGCTGTTCATCGATCTTGACCGCTTCAAGTCGGTTAACGACTGCCTCGGCCATGCGCGCGGCGACCAATTGCTGGTGATGGTCGCTAATCGCCTGCGTGTGGTGGTCACTGCTGAAATCGGCGACAGCAATTTGCCCCGGCCCTTGCTGGCGCGGCTCGCGGGCGATGAATTCACCATGTTCTTCCCCCAGATTGAAGGCCTGGCCGAAATCGAGATGATTGCCCGGCGGATCGCGCTCGCCGTGTCCGAATCGTTCGAGCTGCAGGGTCACAGCCTCGATATTGGCGCGTCGATCGGGGTCGCGGTGTCACCCGATCATGGATCGACGGTCGAATCGCTGATGCGCGCCGCCGATCTTGCGATGTATCGCGCCAAGTCGCGTGGCGGCGGGCAGCATTGCCTGTTCAGCGACGAACTCGCCAAGGAGCATCAGCTCCGCATTGAAACTGAAAACGCGCTGACTGACGTGGTGCCGCGCGGCCAGTTGCGGCTCGTGCTCCAGCCGCAGATGAGCCTGACCACCGGCGAGACCACCGGAGTCGAAGCATTACTTCGCTGGCAGCATCCGCGCGACGGGGTCCGGGCGCCGGCGACCTTCATTGCCATTGCCGAACAAACCGGGATGATCGGCGAAATCGGCGACTGGGTAATGGACCAGGTCGCATTGATTCTGAGCGGCTGGCGCCGCCAGGGGATCGATCGCCGGCTGGCATTCAACATCAGCCCGCGCCAGCTCGAGCGGATCGATTTCTTCACCCGCCTGCGCCACGCTTTCGCCGCGCAGGATGTGCCGCTGTCGATGGTCGAACTCGAATTCACCGAAACCGCGGCGATGCAGTGCAGCGAGCATGAACTGGCCGAAATTGCAGCGCTCCGCGTTGAGGGTGCATCGATCGCGATCGACGATTTCGGGACCGGCTACTCAAACCTCGCGCGGCTTCGCTCGATGCCGCTCGACCGGGTTAAGCTCGACCAGCAACTGATCGCCGATATCGAAACCAGCGAAAAAGCGCGCGTCGTGGTTCAGGCGGTGATCCATTTGATCAAGGGCGTCGATTGCGAGATTGTCGCCGAATCGGTCGAGAACAGCGCGCAGGCCGACATCTTGCGCGCGATGGGTTGCGACACGGTCCAGGGCTATGTCTTCGCCGAGCCGATGTACGAAGATGATTTCGAAGCGTGGATCGCCAACGCCGACGGCAAGCGTTCAGTGGCCTAAGGCTAGGTTAGGGCGCGCTCGATCACCCGCTGGTAGATATTGGCCAGCGTCTCAATGTCCGCCACCGCCGCCGATTCGCCGACCTTGTGCATGCTTGCATTGGGCAGTCCAAAATCGACCACCGGGCAAAGTGCGATCAGGAAGCGCCCGTCCGAGGTGCCGCCGCCAGTGGATAGCGTCGGCTTGACCCCGGTTTCATCCTCGATCGCCGACACTACCAGATCGTAGAGCGCGCCGGGCGGGGTGAGGAACGCTTCGCCGCTGATCTTGGCAATGACGTTCGCGCCCGGTGCCTCGCGCTCGACGACGGCCTCGACCATCCGCACCAAATCGGCCCCGCGCTGGAGGTTGTTGAAGCGGATGTTGAGCCTCGCGCTCGCGCCGCCGGGAATCAGGTTGGTCGCGCCGGGCGGGCAGCCAATGTCGGTGAATTCCAGGTTCGACGGCGGGAACGATTCATTGCCGTTGTCGAGCTTTTGCCCGTCGAGCGCGGCGACGATCCGCGCCAGCTTGCCGACCGGATTATCGGCGCGGTGCGGATAAGCGACGTGACCCTGCGTCCCCGGCACCTCGATCCACATATTGACCGACCCGCGCCGCCCGATCTTGATCGTATCGCCGAGCGCCGCTTCGCTGGTCGGCTCGCCGATCAGGATCATGTCGGGCTTCAACTCATGCTCGGCCAGCCAGTCGATAATCGCCGGGGTGCCAAAGGTTGCCGGGCCTTCCTCGTCGCCGGTGATTAGCAACGACAAGGTGCCGCGATGCTCGGGGACGCGGGCAGCGGCCGCAGCAAAAGCGGCGATCGCGCTCTTCATATCGTTCGCGCCGCGCCCGATCAGCCGTCCGGCCTCGATCACCGGCGTAAACGGAGCGCTCGCCCAGCCGTCGCCCGGCGGCACTACGTCGAGATGCCCCGCGAAGCCGAAGTGCGGCGCCCCGCTGCCTCGCGTCGCGACCAGATTCTCAACCGGCCCGTCGGGTGACTCGCCAGTGACGAAGCGGTGCACGTCGAATCCGATCGGCAGCAGCGCTTCTTCCAGTTCGTCGAACACGCGGCCGCTCGCCGGGGTGATGCTCGGGCAGGCAATCAGCCGCTTGGCCAATTCAATCGGATCGATCATGGTCATGGGCGTGGGACTAGCAAGGAGCAGGCCATGCCGAAAGTCGATCTTTCCAGCATCGAGGAAACCAATGCCACCGGCTATCCCGAGCCTTTTGCGCAGGACGTCGCGCGGCGGCGCTATCGCCGGGTCGGTTCGGCGAGCGGGCTCAAGCGGCTCGGCATGTCGCGCTGCACGCTCGAACCCGGCGGCTGGTCGAGCCAGCGCCACTGGCATTCGGGGATCGACGAGATCGTGGTGATGCTCGATGGCGAAGCAATGCTGGTCGAAGATGACGGCGAAACCCTGCTCCGCCCCGGCGACATCGCGACCTTCGCCGCCGACGTCGCCAACGGCCACCATCTGGTCAACCGGAGCGACCGCGACTGCACCTTCGTCGCGATCGACAATGCGCAAGGCGAGGGCGACTGCCATTACTCCGACGTCGACTTGCTGTGGAACATGGCCGAGGAGCGCTACACCCGAAAGGACGGCAGCGCGGTCTAGGCTTTGGCCTCACCCTCATATTGCTCGATCACCCACGGCTCGTCCTGGGCCATTTCGATCCACTCGACCACGTCGCCGCGGTGGAGGACGGCCTCCATGTAGGTGGCGGCGAAGGGCGGGACCTTGACTCCGTAGGTGACGAACCGCGTCACCACGGGCGCGAACATGATGTCCGCCGCGCACCAGGTGCCGAACAGATAATCGCCCCCGGTGGCAAATCGCGCGCGGGCTTGGGCCCACAGGTTGAGGATTCGCACGCACTCGGCCTCGACCTCGGGCGACAGGGCGGTTTCGCCATAATTGCGGCGGACGTTCATCGGCAATTCGCGGCGCAGATTGCCGAACCCCGAATGCATCTCGGCGGCCATCGATCGCGCCATTCCGCGGGCGCTTTCGTCGTCGGGCCAATATTTCTCGCGGCCCACGCGGTCGGCGAGGAATTCGATGATCGCCAAACTGTCCCACACCACGCATTCGCCGTCCCACAACACCGGCACCTTGCCCAGCGATGGCGCGAATTCGTCGCCCTCGCGGCGCTTTTCCCAATTCTCGTCGAACATCGGGACGACCAGCTCCTCGAATTCGAGCCCCGATTGCTTGCACGCCAGCCAGCCGCGGAACGACCAGGACGAATAAGCGCGATTGCCAATGATCAACTTCATGATGGGGAAAGGCTTTCCAGCTGCTTGTCGGTTGGCTGCCGATGGGCCAGTTACGGCACGCTTGGCAAGGCCGGGACAGGGGGAAGCGTGAAACGCGACGATCATCAGCCAGCGGACGATCTGAGCTGGCGCCAGTCGGCGATGATCCTCGCCATGCTCACTTTTTGCGGGATTGTGCTGCGCACTGTCGCTATCGGCCGAGAGCCATTGTGGGCCGACGAAGCACTGACCGCGATCCTGGTGGGCTACCCTTATTTGTCGTTCCCGTTCACCCCGATCGATCCCACTCCGCCATTATATTATTGGCTTCAAAAAGCGCTCGTGCCCGACGGCGCGGGGCCGGTGGCGTGGCGAATGGTATCGCTGGTCGCGGGCGTGGCGACGGTCCCGCTGACCTATTGGCTCGGTCGCGAAACGCACTCGCGCCGCGCCGGGCTGGTCGCCGCCGGGATGGTCGCAGTCTCTGCGCCACTGGTCGATTATGCGCAGGAAGCGCGCGCTTATGCGCTTTGCGTGGCGATGATCGCGGGATCGGCGGCGGCGCTTGCAGCACTCACCGGCGGACGGCTGGCGGGTGAGGCGATGCGCCCCGCGCGGCGGCGGATGCTCGCAATCTTTGCTGGGTTCACGACGCTTGCCGCGTTCAGCCATTTCATCGCCATCTTGTGGGTATTTCCGGCGTTGTGGATGCTGCGGCTGGCGACCGATCGCGAGCGTCACCTGATCGAGCTTCGTGAACTGCTGGTGACGGTCCTTGCGATGCTTCCGTTTTTGGTGATCGAGCTGCGCCGCGAATATGTCTTCCGCTCGGAACAGGACAATTTTACCTGGCTGACCCAGCTGTCACCGACGCAAATCCTGCGCATTCTCGGCAATCAATGGTTGCCGTTCGGAAGTCAGGGCGGCTGGTTGGCGGTGCTGCTCGGCGCGGGGCTGCTGATCGCCTTGCTGTGGTTCGCGCGAAGGTCGCTGCTTGACTGGGGCCGCTCGTCGCCGCTGCGGCCGTTGATCGTCGCCATTCTGCTGTTCGAGCCGCTCGGGCTGTGGCTGCTCGGGGTGATCGCTACGCCAGTGGCGATGCCGCGAACGATGTTGCCCGCCTCGATCGGTTTTGCAGTGCTCGCCGGGATCGCCATCGCCGCGCTTCGGCCCCGCGCCAGCGCATTGGTTGGTACCGGGCTGGTCGGGCTTGGCCTGGCGTCACTCCTGGTCACGGGGACCGTCCGCCCCAAGGAACAATGGGCCAAGGCCGCCGCGGTCACGCGCAATGCCCCGCTGGTGGTCACGTGCCCCAATTGGAAGACGCCGTCGTTCATGGCTTCGGCGAGCGGGATCGGGTGGGTGGTCACCTCGCTTGGCGATCATGCCTTGGTCGTTCGCCAGCCCGGCGACAGCGCAAGTTGGGACCGGCTCTATTTTGATCGAGTGCAGCGCGTCGGCCATTATCCAATGCGCCGCGAGCGACCGGTGCAGCTTGTTCCCCGACCGATCACGGCGGCCAGCCTGCTGTTCGTCGCCAGCGACTGCAGCAAGATCGAGCGGGACGCCTTTGCGCGCTGGGCGGGGATGGAGCGATCGACGATCCTGTGGTCATCGCCGCGAACCGAGGACGCAGCCGATATCAGGGTTGAGCAATGGCGCTTGAAAGGTGCCGCGCCGCTCGACACTTGGATCGCCCGCTAGGACAGGACGGATTCGAGAATCGCGGTGCGCAGCTCGGCGATGCCATTGCCAGTCTCGCTCGACGTGGCGAAGATCGACGGATGCGCGGCGGGGTGCTTGCGCGCCTCGGTGCGAATGTCCTCGATAGTCGCGTCGAGCGCGGTCGGCTTGATCTTGTCGGCCTTGGTCAGCACGAGGTGATAGCTCACCGCCGCCGCGTCGAGCATTTTCATGATGTCGAGATCGACCGGTTTCAGCCCGTGGCGACTATCGACCAGCACCAGTGCGCGCTTGAGCACTTGGCGCCCGCGCAAATAATCGTTGATCAGGAAACGCCAGCGCTTGACCATGTCCTTGGGCGCCTCGGCAAAGCCATAACCGGGCATGTCGACCAATCGGAACACCAATGGCCGCCCGACGTCGAAGATGTTGAGCTCCTGGGTGCGTCCCGGGGTGTTCGACGCGCGCGCCAATTTGCTGCGGTTGGTGATCGCGTTGATCAGCGACGACTTGCCGACGTTCGATCGCCCCGCGACCGCAATTTCGGGCACGTTGGGGGGCGGCAGATGCTCAAGCTGCGGCGCCGATTTCAGAAACTCGATCGGTCCCGAAAACAGCTTGCGCGCTTGCTCGGCAAGATCGTCGTCGGACTCGGTCACTTGGTCACGACCGCGTTCGCCGGAGCGGTCTTTTCCAGATCGTAGCGGTGATACAGCCACTTCTGCTGGGCGATGGTCAGGATGTTCGACACCACCCAGTACAATTGCAGACCCGCCGCGAACGGCGCCATGACGAACATCAGCACCCACGGCATGATCGCGAAAATCTGCTGCTGGGTCGGGTCGCCCTGCTGCGGATTGAGCTTGAACTGCATGTACATCGTGATGCCAAGCAGGATCGGCAGGATGCCCAGCGCGAGGAAAGTCGGCGGGGTAAAGTGGAGGTAGCCGAACAAATTGACCGGCGTCAGCGGGTCGGGCGCGGACAGATCCTGGATCCACAGCGCAAACGGCTGGTGGCGCATTTCGACCGACACCATCAGCACCTTGTAGAGCGCATAGAACACCGGGATCTGGAGCAGGATCGGCGCGCAGCCGGCGGCGGGGTTGGCCTTCTCGTCCTTGTAAAGCTTGAGGATTTCCTGCTGCTGGCGCGGCTTGTCGTCCTTGAAGCGTTCCTGGATCGCCTTCATCTTGGGCTGTATCCGACGCATCACCGCCATCGAGCGGAACTGCTTGTCGGCGATCGGGAACATCAAGGCGCGGACAATGAACGTCAGGCAGATGATCGCCACGCCGAAATTGCCGGTAACTTTGAACAGCCACTGCAACAGGTCGAAGATCGGGCGCATGAACCATTCGAACCAGCCCCAGTCGATCGATTTGCTGAGCTTGGTGATCCCGGCATTTTCGTAGCGGTCGAGCCAGACTTTTTCCTTCGCACCGGCAAACAGGCGGACGTCACTGCTCATCGCCTTGCCCGGTGCGACGGTGAACGGCTGGCCGGCGTAATCGGCCTGATACGCGCCGCTGGCGCTCTTGCGCAGGCTCGCCTCGATCGGTGCGCCAGTGGCAGGGATCAGAGCGGTCAGCCAATATTTGTCGGTGAAGCCGAGCCATCCGCCGCGGCTGTCGCGCGTGATCCCGGCCTTGTCTTCGTCGAGCGTATCCCAGTCAACGCCATAATCGGCCTTGCTATCGAGATAGGAAATCGGCCCGACATGGCTGGTCCATGACGTCACGTCGGCGCTTTTGTCGGCGCGGCTGACGAGGCCGTAGCTGCGTAATACAATTGGCGTGGCGCCGAGGTTGGAGACGCGCTGCCGAATCGTGAACAGATAGCCGTCATCGACCGACACAATCTGCTCGAACTTGAGCCCGGTGGGGTTGGTCCAGCTGAGCGTTACCGGGCGGTCCGGGCTGAGTGTCGGCGCGCTTGCGGTCCAGACGCTGTTGGCGTCGGGGACCACAACGCCCTGGCCCGACCAGCCGAACTGGCCGAAATAACTGCCCTTGGCGCCAGCCGGCGAGAGCAAGCGGACCGGCTTGGCGTCGCGCTTGATGCTGCCCAGCTGGCGCACCATGTCGAGATCGTCGAACCGCGCGCCCGTCAGGTCGATCGAGCCCTTGAGGCTTGGCGTGTTGATCGCCACGCGCGGGCCATCGGCAAGCGCGGCGGCGATGCTTTGCAGCGCAGCGGGTGAAGGGGTCGCGGGTGCATCGGCCGGTTTGGCGATCGGCTCAACCTTGCCATCCTCGACCTTGTGGGTCTGCGGCAGCGCGGTCGGGAAGAGTTTTTCCGACACGATCGACCAGCCGAAGATCACCAGCGCGCTCAGCACCAGCGCCAGCATCATGTTGCGATTATTGCCCAACGCGATCGTTCCTTCTTACTTCGTTTTCTCGGGGACGGGCCGATTGTTCTTCCGGGACAGGATCGTGCCCCGTGCCGCCCCATGGATTGCAGCGGGCGATGCGTTTGGCAGCGAGCCAGCTGCCCTTGGCGGCCCCATAGCGCGTCCAGGCGGTGATCGCATAGGCCGAGCAGCTCGGCTGGAACCGGCACGACGGCGGAAACACTTTCGACGGGCCCATTTGCCACCCCCGCGCGACCAATATCAGCGCCCTGGCGATCATTTCGCGGCCTTGCCGAGCGCCTTGGTCAGCTCGTCGCGGAGAGTCGCAAAGTCTCGCTCGATCCCGCCAGATCGACCGATCAGTACATGATCCGCGCCGCTGATCCCAAGGGTTGGCAACAGTTCGCGGGCAAGGCTCCGAAACCGCCGCTTCATCCGATTGCGAACGACAGCGTTGCCGATTTTCTTGGTGACGGTGAAGCCAACGCGAACCGCAGCATTGTCATCGGCGCGGTCGCGCACCTGAAGGACAAAGCCGGGCATGGGAAAGCGCTTGCCGCGATTGGCAGCAAGGAAGTCCGACCGTTTACGTAAGATGATTAAGCGCTGAGCTTCTTGCGGCCGCGGGCGCGGCGAGCAGCCAGGATCTTGCGACCGCCGACCGTCGAGCTGCGATGGCGGAAACCGTGACGCCGTGCGCGGACCAGGTTGCTCGGCTGAAAAGTGCGCTTCATCGCTCATGCTCTCAATGTCAAAATGAAAAGGGCCGCCGAAGCGACCGTTGTTGAGGGGGCCGATAGAGGCGGAGACGGCCAAAGTCAATTGCCAGGATGACCGTTTTGCAGCCGCTTATCCATGTCCCGCGCCAATTGCGCCGCAGATCTCGATCCGTCCGGCGCGATCGGCAGGAGCGCGGGATTTGGGCCGTCAATCGCGGTCGCCTCCTCCTGCTGCTTGGCAATTGCATCGCGGCGCTTGGCACTGCCGCGGCGAAGGCCCCAGTCGGTCCAGCGTCCGGCCTTGGGTTGCCAGCGCTTGAACGCGACATAGCGCCGCCGGGCCCAGCGGCTGGTGCGAAGCACCATTGCCAAGCCCAGCGCGAGCACGAAGATTCCACCCGGGCCGGGCAGTAAGCCGACCACCGGCGAAAGCAGTATCAGCAAGACGCCGATGATGAAGATCGTCCAGTCGACGATCGGGTTGGCCAGCCAGCGTTTCCATTGTGCGCGGTCGATCATCGCCCGGATGTGGCGTCCCGCTCCGCATTCGGCAAGTGCTTCCCGTCGCGCCCAACTGCCGCTAGCATCACTTCGCCGAGCTAGGGGGATGTTTGCCTGAGTATCGAGTGGATTTTCATGGCCCTGCGTCGCGGGGCCAGCACTGATGGTCGCTTTGGTCGCCACCGTCGCTTACCTCGGGCTCGAAGCTCGAGCGGTCGAAGTCCAGGTGCAATTATCGTCGGGGCTGCCGCGATTCGTCATTGTCGGGCTGGCGGACAAGGCGGTCGCCGAAAGCCGTGAGCGGGTGCGCGGGGCCTTGTCGGCAATCGGGCTCGCGCTTCCGCCCAAGGTCATTACGGTCAATCTGTCGCCCGCCGATTTGCCCAAGGAGGGATCGCATTTCGATCTCCCGATCGCGCTCGGCCTGCTTGCGGCAATCGGGGCGATCGATGCCGAGACCCTGTCGCATTATGTCGCGGTGGGCGAATTGGGACTCGACGGGCGGGTTGCGCCGTCGCCCGGAGTCCTGCTCGCCGCGATCCACGCCTCGGGGCTCGAGAAAGGGCTGATCTGCCCCGAATCGCAAGGCTCCGAAGCGGCGTGGGCAGGCGATGTCGAAGTCCTCGCCGCGCCCGATTTGCTCGCCCTTATCGCGCATTTGAAAGGCACGCGCCTGCTCCCGCCGCCGCTTCCCGGCGAGGCCGAGCCAGCCCGCGGCGGCCCCGATTTAGTGCAAGTGAAGGGGCAGGAAGTTGCCAAGCGCGCGCTCGAAATCGCCGCTGCGGGCGGGCATAATTTGCTGATGAGCGGGCCGCCGGGGGCGGGCAAGTCGTTGCTCGCGGCGTGCCTGCCGGGCATCCTTCCGCCGCTCGAACCGAGCGAGGCATTGGAGGTGTCGATGGTCGCCTCGGTCGCGGGCGAGCTTTACGGCGGGCGGATGCTGCGCCGTCGGCCGTTCCGAGCGCCGCACCACAGCGCCTCGATGCCGGCGCTGGTCGGCGGCGGGCTCAAGGTCCGGCCGGGCGAGATCAGCCTCGCGCATCTCGGCGTGCTGTTCCTCGATGAATTGCCCGAATTCCAGCGCGCGGTGCTCGATTCGCTCCGCCAGCCACTCGAGACGGGCCAGGTCAGCGTCGCACGCGCCAACACCCACGTCACTTTCCCGGCGCGGGTCCAGCTGATCGCGGCGATGAACCCGTGCCGCTGCGGCCATCTCGGCGATCCGGCGCGGGCGTGCAGCCGCGCCCCGCGCTGCGCCGCCGATTATCAGGCCAAGGTGTCGGGGCCGTTGCTCGACCGCATCGACCTCCACGTCGAGGTCGCGGGCGTGTCCGCCGCCGACCTGACTTTACCGCCTCCCGCAGAGGGCAGCGCCGAAGTCGCGAGCCGGGTTGCCGCTGCTCGCTCGACGCAGGCGCGGCGCTTCAACGGGTCAGGGGTGCGTACCAACGCCGAGGCGGACGGCGAGCTGCTCGACCGCATCGCCACTCCGGACGAGCCGGGACGCAAGCTGCTCGCCGACGCCGCGGCGGTGATGCGCTTGTCCGCGCGCGGCTTCCATCGCGTGCTCCGCGTCGCTCGCACCATCGCCGACCTCGCCGGCGCGGAGACGGTCGGGCGCATCCACATCGCCGAAGCGCTCAGTTATCGTCGCTCGGCGCCACGCAACTGAATAGTACCGCGGGTGGCGCATCGGCCCACGCGGCGGTAAGGGCGCGGGCCAGTCAGCGGGACCATCGTGGCTTATACCGTCAAGGAAATCTTCAAGACGCTGCAAGGCGAGGGGCGCCATGCCGGGCGACCGGCGGTGTTCTGTCGCTTCGCCGGCTGCAATTTGTGGTCGGGCCGGGAGCGCGACCGCGAGAACGCCATCTGCACCTTCTGCGATACCGATTTCGTCGGCACTTCGGGGCCGGGAGGCGGGCGGTTCGAAGCAGCGGAAGCCCTCGCGGATGTAATCGCGCTGGCATGGGGTGAGGGAAGCGACGATCGCTTCGTCGTCCTTACCGGCGGCGAGCCTTTGCTCCAGGTCGACGAGG
>JBKJUB010000109.1:0-2666 GCA_046590765.1 Sphingomicrobium sp.
CCCGCTCTCGACCCCCGACCGCGCCACCGCGCGCACCTTTGACGCAAACGGCAGCCCGGTCTGCTCGGTGACCGGCAACCCGTCCATGTCGGCGCGGATCAGCAAGGTCGGCCCGGGCCCGTTGCGCAACACCGCGACCACCCCGGTCTTGCCGACCTTTTCGGTCACGGTGAAACCCAGTTTGCGCGCTTCGGCAGCGAGCTTCGCCGGGGTGCGCACTTCGGCCATGCTCAGTTCGGGGTAAGCGTGGAAATCGCGATACAGCGTCATCAGCGACGGCATGTCGGCCTTGACCGCCTCTCCCACCGTGACTGCGCCAACCGGCGAACTCAACAAAACGACAGCAGCCGCAGCGATCAACAGGCGATGGGTCATGGCGGACTTCCTCAATTGGCGGGGATTAGCTCGATCACGTCGAGCGTGGACTCGAATGCCGGCCGCGGGAACACCATCCGCCAGCGGTTCGGGCCGACCTTTTCGACGAAGGCGGCCAGGTCGCGGTCGGGGTCGCGGCCATATTGCATCGCGCGAAGCTCGTCGCCGAGCACGAGTGTGCCGAGGAACACCTGGCGCATTGAATCGCCGGGAAAGATCACGCCCACCGGACGCTGCGATCCGCTCATCTTGGCGAACCCCTGCAACCCCTTTTCCGCCTGGATGCGGCAGGTAAAGGCGGGATAAGCGACATAGTCGAGCATCCCGGGCGAGCGGCCGCCAAGCTTGATCACCCGGCAGCGATACTCGCCATTGGCGATCGGCACGCCGACCGTCCCGGAATCGGGCTCAAGCAGCGCGCCTTCTGCGGCGATCTCGGCGCCATGACCAGTGGCGCGCGCTTTGCCCAAGGCTTCGATGAACGCCGGTCGCCAGTCGCGCAGCCGGGCGCGGTCGGCGCCGGTCGCGGCGACTCGCCACTCATGAGTCTCGCCGGCGATGATTTCACGCGGGCCGGTCAGCGCGTTGCACGCCGACAGGGTGGCGAGGGCGGCGGCGGGGGCGAGGAAGCGTTTCATCACCATGCAGCCTATTGCGCGGTCCAGCCCCCGTCCATCGACAAGTTCGCCCCGGTGATCGACCCGGCATTGTCGCCACACAGATACACCGCCAGTCCGGCGACTTCCTCGGGCGTCACAAAGCGCTTGGTCGGTTGCGCCGCGAGCAGCACATCGTTGATCACCTGGTCCCGCGTCAGGTCGCGCGCCTTCATCGTATCGGGGATCTGGTTTTCGACCAATTTGGTCCAGACATAGCCGGGCGAGATGCAATTGACCGTGATCCCGTCCTTCGCCGTCTCCAGCGCGACCGCCTTGGTGAATCCCGCCACCCCATGTTTGGCGGCGACATAGGCGCTCTTGTTGGGGGATGCGACCAGGCTGTGCGCCGACGCAGTGTTGATGATCCGCCCAAATCCGCGCCGCCTCATTTCGGGCAATGCCAGCCGCGTGGTGTGGAACACCGCGGTCAAATTGATCTTGATGATGTCGTCCCATTTCTCGGGCGGGAAATCCTCGACCGGGGAGACGAACTGAATCCCGGCATTGTTGATCAAGATGTCGGGCGATCCGATTTCCGAGGTGCAGCGTGCGATCATCTTGTCGATCTGCGCCGGGCTACCCAGGTCCGCGCCGTCGTGGAGCGCGACCCCGCCCGAGGCTTTCTCCAGCTCGGCGCAGATCGCCTTGATCTCGTCCTTGTCGCCAAAGCCGTTGATCATCACGTTAGCACCTTCAGCCGCAAACGCTCTGGCCATCGCCAGCCCGATGCCGGACGTCGATCCGGTGATCAAAGCACGCTTACCGTCGAGCAACATTGGCATTTCCTTCTCGCTATCGTTGCCGCCGCAATTGCCGCAGCGGCGATCATTTGCAACCGTTACGCCGGTGGCGCATTGAGGCGGTCAGACACAGGGAGACTGAGATGCGCCTCGATGGACCCGGAAGTTCGAACGTCGAATATGATTCGGGTCGCGGCGGTGGCGGGCTAGGCGGGATGGGCGGCGGCCTGTTCGGTCTGCTGTTTCAGATCGTTGCGTCGCGCTTTGGCATCGTCGGGATCATCATCCTCGCGCTCGGCTATTGCGCCCTGACCTCGATGGGCGGGCTTGGCGGCGGTGGCGGCACCGCTTCGACCGCGCCCAACGGCAAGGGCATCACGGTCGACGCTGCGACCGACGACTTCGCGCGCAAGGTGCTTGGATCGACCGAGCGCGTGTGGAGCGACATCTTCAAGCAGTCGGGCGCGCAATATACGCCGACCCCGCTGCACTTCTACTCGCGCGCTGGTCAGTCCGGATGCGGCACGGCGCAGTCGGCGATGGGGCCATTCTATTGCCCGACCGACAAGAAAATCTATCTCGACGCCGAATTTTTCGGCGAGCTGTCGCGCCGTTTCCAGGCCCCCGGCGATTTCGCCCAGGCCTATGTCATCGCGCATGAGGTCGGCCATCACGTCCAGGACCTCGAAGGCAAGCTCGACCAGGCACAATCGGCGCAGGCGCGCGCCGGCGCTGCGGGCGGTAATGCCATCCAGGTCGGGGTCGAGCTCCAGGCAGATTGCTATGCTGGCGTATGGGCCAAGCGCTCTGGCGGGATCGAGGCCGGCGATATCGAGGAAGGCATGCGCGCCGCCGAAGCGATCGGTGACGATACGCTGACCAAGGGCCGGGT
>JBKJUB010000140.1:0-2875 GCA_046590765.1 Sphingomicrobium sp.
CGCGCGCTCGACCGCCTGTCTGCCCCGCGCCGCGCCGAGCTTCGGGTGCGGCTTGAACGCTGGGTCGAAGCCGAACTCGACCGCCATGTCCGAGCCCTGAAACAGCTCGCGCGCGCCGCGTCGGACAAACAGGTTACCCCCGGGGTTCGAGCACTCGCGGCGATGATGACCGATGCCGGCGGCCTGCTCCCGCGCCGCGCCATCGCCAGCCAGATTGCAGCGCTCGACAAGGCCGACCGCCAGTCGCTCCACCGCCATCGGCTCAGGCTCGGCGCGCTCGACTTGTTCGTCCCCGCTTTGCTCAAGCCCGGCGCGGTCCGCTGGCGCGCCGCCCTGCTTGCGATCCGTGCCAGTCAGCCGATGCCGCGACTGCCCCAGCCCGGCGCGGCAACGCTCGACGGCAGCGCCGATCCGCGCGGCGCGAGCCTCGCTTACCGCCGCTTTGGAACGGCGTGGCTGCGCGTCGACCTC
Organism: Sphingomicrobium sp.; assembly: GCA_046590765.1. Classification (GTDB taxonomy): domain Bacteria; phylum Pseudomonadota; class Alphaproteobacteria; order Sphingomonadales; family Sphingomonadaceae; genus Sphingomicrobium. The sequence goes on from JBKJUB010000140.1 coordinate 472, forward strand.
GCCGACCGGATCGCCGCGCATGCCCATGCCGCGCGTCAGTCGGGCACGGCCGAATTGATCGATCCGGCCCTGGTGACCAGCCTTGGCCTCGATCCACCCACCGTCACCAAATTGATGGCCGAAATCGGCTTCATCCCCGTTTCTGGCCGCGCCGGCGACGCTTGGAAGTGGCGCGGCCAGCGTCCGACGCGGCGTCACGGTCCCGTCGAAACCCCGCGCCCCGGCAACGCCTTCGCCGCGCTGGCCGGACTCAAGCCGCGCTGAGCGAGAGATTGACGAGACCGGCGCACCGACTTAGCCACAGCACAAATCCGAGGGAGCTTGCCTGACCATGACCTATGTCGTCACCGACGCCTGTATCAAATGCAAATATATGGATTGCGTCGAGGTCTGCCCGGTCGATTGCTTCTACGAAGGCGAGAATATGCTCGTCATCAACCCCAATGAATGCATCGATTGCGGGGTGTGCGAGCCCGAATGCCCGGCCGAGGCAATCTTGCCCGATACCGAGAACGGGCAGGAGAAATGGCTTGAGCTCAATACGTCGATGTCCTCCAACTGGCCCAATATCACCCGCAAGAAGGACTCACCCGCCGATGCCGACGATCATAAGGGCGAAGAAGGCAAGTATGACAAATACTTCTCCGCCGAACCGGGCGAGGGTGACTGAGGCCAAGCTTTCGACTTTGCTAGCAGGTTGATTTGAGTTAAGGTCCCGCCACGTTCATCAGGGGGGACTAAAACATGCTTCGCATTGCTACGGCATTTGCCGCTCTACTCGCCGCCACGCCCGCGCTCGCCCAGACCGCCGGCGACCCGGGCCTGCCCAATCCCAACGACAGCTCGAACACCTTCACGATTGCCGCGGGCGGCGCGTTCGTCCCCGATTATGAAGGGTCGGATGATTATGAAGGCACGCCATTTGTCGCGATCCGCGGCCGCGTCGGCGGGATGAGCTTTTTCAGCCGCGGCACCTATCTGTATCTCGACCTGCTCCGCCGTCCCGACAGCGGCGTCGACTTCGACGTCGGGCCGATCATCGGTTTCCGCCGCGAGCGCACCGGGCATATCAAGGATGATTTCGTCGATGCCTTGCCCAACCGCAAAACCGCGATTGAGATTGGCGGATTTGCCGGGGTGACGTTCCACGGGCTGACCAACCCGTATGACGCATTGAGCTTCCGGCTGGACGTCGTCAGCGACGTCGGCGGGGCGCACAAGTCGACCGTCTTCACCCCCAACATCGACTTTGGCACGCCCTTGTCGAAGCGAACCTATATCGGCGCCTCGCTGTCGGCTGACTTCGTCACCAATCGCTATGCCGATTATTATTATTCGTTCGGGTCGGGCGCCGGGCCACTCGGGGCGCAAGTCCCGTCGTTGTTGGTTGTCCTGCCGCCCCCATCCTATAACGCTGACGGCGGGATGAAGAATTGGAAGATCGGCACCTTGATCAACCAGTCGATCACCGGCGATCTGACGCATGGCCTGTCGATTTTCGGCGCTGGTAGTTACAGTCGGATCGTCGGCAGCATCGGTCGCTCACCAATCGTCGACGACCGCGGATCGCGCTCGCAATGGCAGGTTGCGGCGGGGCTGGCTTACACTTTCTAGGCTAAGCAGAATGCGCGATGGATAGAAGGGCGGCACCGTCGGGTGCCCCCCTTCCTATTGGCTACCAGCCGAAGGTAATGCCAGCGCGGGCCGCGGTTTTGCCGCCGCGGTTGAAGCCGTGGCTGATACCCGCGGTGAACGCCATATTCTCGCCGATCATCGCCCCGAGCAGCAACGCACCGGCGTGCGCGCCGTCATAAGTGGCGACGTTGCCGGTCAGGTTGAACGTCTTGCCCGGCAGGAACGCCGCTCCCGACAGTGCCGAGGCCACCGCACCGGCGGCCGAGACCGCGCGGTCGAGCCGGTTGAGCCGACGGTCGAAATCAACCGCCAACGCTTCCAGCGTCCCGACCCGCGTATCGAGCGATGCAATCGCCGACAATGCGCCCGACGTCGCCGCCGTCAACTGGCTGACATTGACCGCATCATTCGCAAGCACGCCATTGGCGACCCCGCCGATGGTGCGCCCGCCGACGTACACCTGGTTGGCGGCGGTGTTGGTCGAGCCATTGCCCAGCGCGACCGAATTGACAAACGTCGCGTTGGAGGCGCCATTGCCGATTGCGACGCTGTTCAGGCCATTCCCCTGCGCATTCTGGCCGATGGCGATTGCTCCAGCGGCGGTCGCATCGGCGCTAAAGCCGAGCGTGGTCGCGCCGGTTGCGCCTACCGACGTAGTACTGTTCGCACCAAGGGCGACAGACTGCGCGCCACCTGCAAAGGCACTGATCCCCAACGCGGCGGAACTCGCTCCCGCAGCCTGGCTGCCATAGCGAACGGCGTCGGAGCG
>JBKJUB010000229.1:0-6399 GCA_046590765.1 Sphingomicrobium sp.
GATCGCGGCGCGCTCTTCAAGCGTCAACGCGGTATCGCCGTCGCGGGTCAGCGCGACCCGCACCCGGCCATTCTTCGCGAGCAGGTCGCGGAGTTCGCGGGCGAAGATCAAGGTGAGATCTTTTTCCACGATCGTTCCCGAGACTCCGGGCGCGCCGGGGTCGCGGCCGCCGTGGCCGGGGTCGATCAGGACGATCGGCCGGCCCGGGACCCTGGCTTCGGTGATCGCGATGTTGGCCGTGCTATCGCGCAGCGCGACGGTGAGGCCGCCCTGGCGGGCTTCGCCGAACAGTGCGTCGTCATTTTCGATCTCGCTTCGGGGACGCAGGAAATAGGCCGCGATGGCGAGGAGCCAGACTGCGAGCATCATATGGATTGCCCACCGCCATCGCCAATCTATGCGTCTTAGCCACATAGGACGCTTATCGACGGGCGAGGCATTGCGGGCAAGGGTCGCTGGTGCTAATCGATTGATCCCTGCAGGATAGCTGCAGACCTGCGCCTTTTTTTCATCGGCGCGGTTTTCGAGGTTGACGCTGCATGACCCCACAGGACGCCAGTCGCTTGCTCGCAATCGAGCCGGTTGGCGCGCTTTTCCCGGCGATGGTTGGGATGGCTCGCGCAGCAGAGGCAATAATCACACATCTCGCCATCGCCACACCGGCCATGACCACCACCATCGCGCGCTCCCGCTTGCAGCGGTTCCAGCGCGCCCGGAGAAATTTCAATGTCCATGCGCATGCTAATCGACGCGCGCCACCCCGAGGAAACTCGGGTCGCGGTCGCCAAGGGAAACCGGATCGAAGAGTTTGATTTCGAATCCGCCGAACACAAGCAACTCAAAGGCAATATCTATCTCGCCAAGGTAACCCGGGTCGAACCGTCGTTGCAGGCGGCATTCATCGATTACGGGGGCAATCGCCACGGGTTCCTCGCGTTCAGCGAGATCCACCCCGATTATTACCAGATCCCCAAGTCGGATCGCGATGCCTTGCTTCGCGAAGAAGCCGAACATGCCGCTGAGGAAGAACGCCTTCGCGCCGAATATGAGGACGGCAGCCTCGACCCGCATCACGAAGATGACGGCACCGACGATCGTGCCGAAGAGGAAGATGATCATCTCGACGATGAGCATTCCGAAGACGAACGCGAAGCGACCGAAGCCGGCACCGGATCCGACGCCTCGCCGGTCGACGAAAGCGCCGCCGACGAGCTTCGCCGCAAGCGTCAGAATTTGCGCCGCCGCTACAAGATCCAGGACGTCATTCAACGCCGCCAGGTGCTGCTGGTCCAGGTGGTCAAGGAGGAACGCGGCAACAAGGGCGCCGCGCTGACCACTTACCTGAGCCTCGCCGGCCGTTATTGCGTATTGATGCCCAACACCTCGCACGGTGGCGGCATCTCGCGGAAAATTTCCAACGGTGCCGATCGCAAGCGCCTCAAGTCGATCATGTCTGACCTCAACTTGCCGTCGGTGATGGGCTTGATCGTACGCACCGCCGGACTGGAGCGGACCAAGGTCGAGATTCGCCGTGACTTCGACTATCTCGCCCGCCTGTGGGACGAGATTCGCCAGAAGACGCTCTCGAGCTCGGCCCCAGCGTTAGTCTATCGCGACAGCGACCTGGTCAAACGCGCAATCCGCGACTTGTATCACAAGGAAATCGACGAGGTGCTGGTCGAGGGCGAGGAAGGCTATAAGGCCGCCCGCGGCTTCATGAAATTGCTGATGCCGAGCCACGTCAAGCGCGTGCAGGCCTATTCCGACCCAACCCCGATCTTCCAGCGTTATGGCGTCGAAGACACACTGTCAGCGATGTACCAGCCGGTCGTCCAGCTCAAGTCGGGCGGTTATCTGGTGATCAACCCGACCGAGGCGTTGGTGTCGATCGACATCAACTCCGGCCGCGCCACCAAAGAGCATAATATCGAGCAGACCGCGTTCGCCACCAATATCGAGGCAGCGCATGAAATTGCGCGCCAGTTGCGGCTGCGTGACATGGCCGGCCTGGTCGTGATCGACTTCATCGACATGGAGCAGAACAACCATAATCGCAAAGTCGAGAAGGCGATGAAGGACGCGCTCAAGAATGATCGGGCGCGGATCCAGGTTGGCCGTATTTCGAGCTTCGGACTAATGGAAATGAGCCGCCAGCGGCTGCGCACCGGGGTGCTCGAAGCATCGACCCGCCCGTGCGCGCATTGCGAAGGCACCGGGCTGATGCGCACGGCATCTTCGTCGGGCCTGAGCGCGCTCAGGATCATCGAGGAAGAGGCCGGACGCAGTCGTGGCGACCGGATCATGCTCCGCGCCGGGCGCGAAGCAGCTATCTATCTGCTCAATCGCAAGCGCGGCGAACTGGCCGAGATCGAAGCGCGGTTCGGCGTAACGATCGAAGTGTTGATCGACGAATCGTTCGAAGGCGCACGGATGGCGGTCGAGAGCAGCGGACCGCGCCCGATCGCACCGCAGCGCATATCGGCCCCGATCGTCGATGAGGATGACGACGGCGATTATGAGGCCGAAGCCGATTATGCCGACGAGGACGAGGATGAAGGCGAGGGCGAGAAACGCGCCCAGCCGCAGAATCGTCAGCACGCCGAAGGCGATAGCGAGGGCGAAAATGGCCCCCGCCGCCGCCGCCGCCGCCGTGGCGGTCGTGGCCGCAATCGCCAGCGTGAAGGTGGCGATGGTGGCGAGCATGTCGAGGGCGGGGATCGCGAACCGCGCCAGGACGCTGGTGATAACGCGCAATCGACCGAATCATCCAGTGACGAGCCGCGCGAAGCGGCCCCTGCCCGCGCCGACAATGACGATGGCGAAGCCAGCGGTCGCAACCGTCGTGGTCGCCGTGGCGGTCGAGGACGGCGTGGACGTGGCGACGGATCGAGTGAAACGGTCGCTGCTGACGATGGTACGACCGTCGATCGGGCGATTGCCGACGAAGCGCCGATAGCTGACGCTGAGCCGGCCCCTGAGGCTGAGGGTCCCAAGACCCGACGCCGCCCCAAGTCCCGTCAGGCAGCCGAAACCCGCGCCGCACAAGCTGCGCCCGAGGCGGTCGAGACGGAAGCATCGGCTCCCGAGGCTGCGGCTGAAAAGCCCAAGCGCAAGAGCCGCGCCAAGAAGGTCGAAGCGCCGGAAAACGCGATCGAGGAGTCGGCCCCAGCGCCCGCTCCCGTCACTTCGGCCCCCGAACCCGCCGCCAAGACAACCAAGGCCAAGGCTCCGGCCAAAGCCAAGGCCGCAACCAAGTCCAAGGCCAAGAGCGCAGCGCTGGCCGACACCGACAATGCGTCGACCGCGCAGTCGGGCGACGAGGATGGCGACGACGGACCGCTGCGGGGCGGCTGGTGGCAGCGGACTTTCGGCTAAGGAATGTGCCGTCATCGCGAGCTGGGCGATGCCATGCCACTCGCAATGACGGCATTCCCTTTCATCAGCCGTTCAGGCGCAAGGTCGGACAGCGCGGCATGATGCTGCTCCCTAATCGGCTGATGCGGATGGCGATGCTCGGCCTGGCGCTGGCCTTCGCCGCACTCCAGCCAGTGTCCGCGCAAGAGGTGCTTCGCGACAGCGAGACCGAATTGCTGTTCCGTGACATGTCGAAACCGCTGATCCAGGCGGCTGGCCTCGACCCCGCCAACGTTAAAATCGTGCTGCTCCACGACGACGAGATCAACGCCTTCGTTGCCGGCGGGCAAGTGGTCTATATTCACAGTGGGCTGCTGACCGTGGCCGACAATGCAAGCCAGCTTGAGGGCGTGATCGCGCACGAACTCGGCCACGTCGCCGGAGGCCATGTGATTCGCATCGGCGAAGGCTTCAAGGCGGCTAGGGGGATCACTTTACTGTCGCTGGTGCTCGGCGCGGCGGCAATTGCTGCGGGTGCGCCCGATGCCGGAATGGGCATCATCCTGGCCGGGCAGCAGGCCGCGCAAGGCAGCTTTTTCTCCTTCACCCGCGCCCAGGAAAGCTCGGCCGATTTGGCTGGCGCCTCCTATCTCGCCAAGGCGGGTTACAGCGGCAAAGGCAGCCTGGAATTTTTCAAGAAACTGCAAATCCAGGAATATCGCCTCGCGATCTATTCGAAGAATAGTTACGACCGCACCCACCCGCTTTCGAGCGAGCGGATCACCGCGCTGACCCAGGTTTATCAAAAAGATCCGGCTTGGAATCGGCCGACCGATCCGGCGATCGAAGCACGCTTCCAGCGGGTCAAGGCGAAGCTGACCGGTTACGTAAATTCCAAGAATGCAGTGACGATTTACCCCGAGAGCGACCAGAGCATTCCGGCGCATTATGCGCGAGCCTATGCCTATCATTTGGGCGCTTATCCCGAAAAGGCGCTGGCTGAGGCCGACTGGCTGCTCGCCAAGCAGCCCGACGATCCGTTCTTCCTTGAGCTAAAGGGGCAGATATTGCTCGAATCGGGGCGGCCCAAGGACGCCCTTCCGGTGCTCCGCCACGCGGTCAAGGAGGCCCCCGACCAGCCGATGATCTCGGTCATGCTCGGCCACGCGCTCATCGCGACCGAGGATGGCAAGAATTTCGCCGAGGCCAAGCAGGTGCTCAAGACCGCGGTCAATCGCGACAATGACAATCCGTTCGCGTGGATGCAGCTCGGCGTGGTCTATGACCATGAGGGCGACGAACCGCGCGCCGCGCTCGCCACCGCCGAACGAAGCAATCTTGAAGGCAAGCCAAAGCTCGCTTTGTCGAGCGCCAAAATGGCGATGGCCGGAATTCCCAAGGGAACGCCCGACTTCCTTCGCGCGCAGGATATCGCCTTGGTGTCAGAAGCCGAACTGAAAAAGAATAAGAAGGGCCGCAAGGACCAATGAGCGACAATCGGGGGGGATATTGGGGGGCCGCAATCGGCGGCGGATTGATTGGCGCGATTGCAACTGCGGGACTGCTTCTCGTCGCGGGGCCGAAGCTGCTCGGGCCGAAAATGGTGCGCGATGCCTTGGTCAGCAACCCGCACATCCTGGTCGAGGCATCGGATTCGCTCCGCAACGGCCAATATGCGCCGGTGCTCGCGGCCAATCGCGCCGCGCTCGAAACGCCGTTCGGAACATCGTGGAAGGGCTCGGCCAAGCCCACTGTGGTAATGACTTATTTCTATGATTACGCCTGTGGCTATTGCCGCAAGTCGAACCCCGCGATCGAGCAGTTACTGGCCGAGGATAAGGGGCTGCGCGTGGTCTATCGCGAACTGCCGATCCTCGGGCCCGACAGCGTCGCCGCAAGCCGCGCCGCGCTGGCCGCCTCAAAGGCGGGGCGGTTCGGGGTGTTCCACGACGCGATGTACGCCGCGGGTCGCCCGACGACCGAGACTGTGGCCTTGGCCGGGAGCGCGGCGGCGATTACCCCCGACCAAGCGCGCGATCCGGCGATCGAGGCCGAAATCCAGAAGAATATGGCGCTCGCCGGTCAGCTCGGCGCGACCGGGACGCCGTTATTCGTGATCGGCGATAAAGTGATCAACTCGGCGGTCGGCTATGACGCGCTCAAGGCCGCAGTCGCGACGGCGCGGGCGAAGGCTTAAGCCGGGTCTTCGCGAAGGGGCTGCCGCCCCTTGAACCCCTGCGCGATCACATACCATTCGCTGGAGCCCTTGCGGCTCGCGGGGGGCTTGGCGTGTTTAACCGTCTTGAAGTGGCGCTTCAGTTCCGCGACCAGCCCGTGATCGGCGCCGCCGGCGAGCACCTTGGCGATGAAGGTACCGCCGGGCTTGAGCATCTCAACCGCGAATTCCAGTCCCGTCTCAACCAGCCCCATGGTGCGCAAATGGTCGGTCTGGGCGTGGCCGACGGTGTTGGCGGCCATGTCGGACATGATAAGGTCGGGCTCGGCCCCGCCAAGCGCCTCACGCAGCATTGCGGGGGCTGCATCGTCCATGAAATCCATCTCGAGGATGGTGACGCCGTCGATCGGTTCTGTCGGGAGCAGGTCGATCCCGGCGATCGCGGCGCGCGGGGCCTTGCGGCGGACCACCTGGCTCCACCCGCCGGGCGCTATGCCGAGGTCGACCACGGCGTGCACCCCGCGCAGCAGCCCGAACTTCTCGTCAAGCTCGATCAATTTATAGGCCGCGCGGCTACGATAGCCGTCGGCCTTGGCGCGCTTGACGTAGGGGTCGTTAAGCTGGCGTTCGAGCCAGCGGGTCGAGCTTGCGGTGCGGCCCTTGGCGGTCTTGAGGCGGGTCATATGATATGCCCGTCGCGTGCCATCAGCGAGCGCAAGATACCTTCGCGAATGCCGCGATCGGCGACGCCCAGATTCTCCGCCGGCCAGATGTCGATAATCGCCTCCAAGATCGCGCAGCCCGCGACCACCAGGTCAGCTCGTTCGGCACCGATGCACGGCAGATTCGACCGTCCGCCAAAGTCGAGT
>JBKJUB010000119.1:0-5486 GCA_046590765.1 Sphingomicrobium sp.
GTCCAGCAGGCCGATGTCGCCGACGAAATCTTCACCCGCCTGATGGGCGACGTCGTCGAACCCCGCCGCGAATTCATCCAGGAAAATGCGCTGAGCGTGGCGAATCTGGACGTTTGATTCAGTCCAGAATGTGGCCAATTTTGCGTCGGATGTTGGCGAGTTCGGTATCGGTGACACGCGACTTCGGCGTTGCTCGCCGTGCTCGCCAATCGAATGATTTAACATGGTCGGCAAGCGCCACGCTAGCTGCCTCGCCCGCGATCGGCACCTCGAACGGATAGCCTTTGATGCGAGTCGTCATCGGGACGCAGATTAACAGACCGATCGTTCGATTATAGTCGATCGACGATAGTACTACGGCTGGACGATGACCGCCCTGTTCGTGACCAATACGAAGATCGAACGTGATCCAGATGACATCGCCGGCATCCGGCGTCCACGGCCGTCCTACCAAAACTCTTTCCCAACTGCCGGGCCCCAATCCATTTCGGGATGGATATTTTCGGGCGTGACTTGGGCGAGCAACGATTCCAGCGTTTCCTCCGCTTCGACCTTTTCAATGATAATCCGGCCATTTTCTTCGCGGACCTCGATCGCATCATCGGGCTTGAGGTTCGCGGCCTCCATTGTTGCGGCCGAGATACGAACCGCCGCACTATTGCCCCACTTCTTGACGTACTGGCTCATCTTCCATCTCCGTAGACACGCGGTATATACGTCGTTGGCCTGCAGATCAAGGCTCGGAACATCTCCCATTCCCCGCTATTGAGCCTTTGAATGACCGCCCCGACCCTCACCGTTGCATCCTACAATATGCGCAAGGCCATCGGCACCGACCGGCGCCGCAATCCCGATCGCGTGCTCGCGGTATTGAAGGAGATCGACGCCGATGTCGTCGCCTTGCAGGAGGCGGACAAGCGTGTTGGCGGGCGCGGGTCGGCGATGCCGCATGAACTGATCGACGGCCATGGCATGTACACCCCGGTGGCGTTCGGGGTGCGGCACAACCGCCTGCTCGAGAAGATTCCCGGCGGCCTCCACGCCGAGAAGCTGATGAAGCTCGATACGCGCAATCTCGGCTGGCACGGCAATGCGTTGCTGATCAAGTCGCACGTCGGGGTGATCGACGTTCATGCGATCGAGCTCCCGACGCTCGAGCCGCGCGGCGCGATCATGGCTGAATTGCTGATCGGCGATCGCCCGATCCGGATCATCGGCATGCATCTCGATCTTTCCGGCCTGTGGCGCCGGCGGCAGATGAAGGCGATCCTCGACCTCATCGCCAAGCGCCCGCAGGCGATGCCGACCGTGCTGATGGGCGACACCAACGAGTGGCGCGACGAGGCCGGCAGCCTCAAGGATCTCAACGGCGGTTACCGCGTCGCCCCAACCGGGCCGAGCTTCCATTCGCGCAAACCGATCGCCTCGCTCGACCGGATCATCGTCGATCATCGATTGGCGATCGAGGCCGCCGGGGTCCACACCAGCGCGGCGTCGCGCAAGGCGTCGGATCACCTGCCCATCTGGGCGCGACTGGCCTTCTAGCTCGTCATCTTCCTTTGCCGCCGCCGCTGGATCGACGATCCAATCCCAGACGCCTCGCGATATTTGGCCACCGTCCGCCGGGCGAGGTCAAAGCCCTTGCCCTTGAGCAGTTCGACCAACGTATCGTCGCTCAAAATATCGTCCTCGGCGCCGATCAGCCGCTTGATTTCATCCTTCACCGCCGCCGCCGAAGCGCCTTCGCCGCTGTCCGATCCGACGCCTGAGCCAAAGAAATATTTCAAGTCGAACAACCCGAGATCGCACAGCATGGTCTTGTTGCTGGTCACCCGGCTGATGGTCGATTCGTGCATCTCGATCGCCTCGGCGACATCGCGCAGCGTCAGCGGCCGCATCGCGGAAATGCCGTTCTCGAAGAACCCCTGCTGCCGCCGGACGATCTCGGTCGCGACCTTGACGATCGTCCGCGCTCGCTGGTCGAGCGCCTTGACCAGCCAGTTGGCGCTGGCCAGGCAATCGCTCAGCCACGCCTTCGACGCTTTGTCATTCGGCCCGGTTTTCAACTCGGCATGATAGCGGTGGTTGACCAGCACCCGCGGCAATGTCGCCGGGTTCAGCTCGACCGTCCAGCCCGCGCCGACCCGCTGGACGAAGATGTCGGGCTCCCCCGCCGACTGGCTGTCGCTGGCCGCAAACCGGCACCCCGGCTTGGGGTCGTACGCGCGAAGCTCGGCGATCATGTCCTTCAGATCTTCGGCATCGACCCCGCAAATCCGCATCAGATCCTTGGTCTGCCCGCGCGCCAGCAATTCCAGGTTGGCGATCAGCCGCGCCATCGCCGGGTCGTAACGGTCGGCGGCCTTGGCCTGCAGCGCGATGCACTCCTCAAGGCTGCGCGCCGCAATCCCCGCCGGGTCGAGCGACTGGACCAGAGCCAGCGCCGCCTCGACCTCGTTCAAACTCGCCCCCGTCGCCTCGGCGATGACCGGCAGCGGGGTGGCGAGATAGCCGGTTTCCTCAAGCTCGTTGACGATCGCTTCGGCCAAGGCGCCGCCGCCGTGAATCTGCCCGATCAGATGCTCGCTTAGCCCGCTGACGCTCGCCGCCACCCGATCGAAATCGAAACCCTCGTCGCTCGCGCCGCCCGACCCGACATCGGCAAAGCTGTCATTGTCGAGCGCGGCGGCGTTCCAGTCCATGTCGAGTCCGCTGTCGTCGCCGCTCGCCAGCATTTCGTCCGATCCCTTGGGGTCGACCGCCTCGTCGCCAGTCTCGCGGTCGGTGGTCACCACCAGCCCGCCTTCGGCGCCGCCCTCGCCGGGGCGCACCTCGAGCAACGGATTTTTCGCCACTTCCTCGGCGATCACCGCTTCCAGTTCCATGTTCGACAAAGCGAGCAACTTGATCGCCGCCTGCAATTGCTGGCTCATCACCAGCGACTGGGTCGGGCGAATGAAGAGGCCCGGGCCTAATCCCATCTCGATTAAAGGGCGAAGCTCTCGCCGAGGTAGAGCCGGCGCACTTCCTGGTCGGCAACCAGCGCTTCGGGCGTCCCCTGGAACAGCACCTGCCCGTCGTAGATGATGCAGGCGCGGTCGACGATCTCGAGCGTCTCGCGGACATTATGGTCGGTGATTAGCACCCCGATGTCGCGCCGTTTCAAATCCTTCACCAATTCGCGTATGTCGGCGATCGAGATCGGGTCGATCCCCGCGAACGGCTCGTCGAGCAGCATGATCGACGGCTCGGTGGCCAGCGCGCGGGCGATCTCGCACCGCCGCCGTTCGCCCCCGGACAGCGCCATCGCCGGCGCAGCGCGCAAATTCACCAGTCCGAATTCGTCGAGCAATTGTTCGAGCCGGGCGTAGCGCGCATCGGCATCGGGTTCGGCGATTTCGAGCACCGAGAGGATATTCTGTTCGACCGTCAGCCCGCGAAAGATCGATGTTTCCTGCGGTAGGTACCCTAGCCCGAGGATCGCGCGGCGGTACATCGGCAGCCCGGTTATCTCCGCCCCATCGAGGTAGATGCGCCCCGAATCGGGTTTCACCAGCCCCATCACCGAATAGAAAGACGTGGTCTTGCCCGCGCCATTGGGGCCGAGCAGCCCGACCACTTCGCCGCGCGACACGGTCAGCGACACATCGTGCAGCACCGCGCGCCCGTCATAGGCCTTGGCGATCGAGCGCACATCGAGCCCGCGCACCTCGCCCGCTATCGACCGTGTCTCGAAAGGTTGAACTTCATTCATGTCGGCCAAACAGGGTCACTGGCCCTTCTTGGGGACCAGGAAATGCCCGGTCACCCGGCCGCCGCTCTGGCCAATTCCAGCTTGTCCGCCATCGACCACCGCGCGACCCGAATTGAGGTCGATCGTCATCCGTTGGCCGTTGATCTGCGATCCGCCACGGTTAAGCTGGACCGCGCCGATCAGCGTGATCAATTTGCGGTCGAGGTCGTACACCCCGAAATTGCCGCGCGCGGTTTCCGACGGGCTTCGTACCAGCACCCCGCCGCTTGCGTCGAGCCGCCGGATCTGGACTCCGCCGCTGCTCGAATACGCTACCGTCAGCCGCGCCGTGTCGAGCGTCAGTTCGGCCTGGCGCACCTTGACGTTGCCGCTGAAGATCGCCCGGTCGGCGCGATCCTGCGCCTCGATCCGGTCGGCGGAAACATCGATCGGTGCGTCCGAATTATGCCCCTTGAGCGCCGACGTTGCGCCTTGCGCCACCGCCAGCGAGGCGGCCGACAGGCCCACCAGCCCGGTCAGGATCAGCATAACCTTGTTCATCTTGCTCATCTGACTGCCCCCTGCACGATTTTCAAGCGCACCCCGTGATCGAGCACCACCGTTCGGCTCGCCAGATCGGCATGCATCTGCCCCGCTTCGAAGGTGCCGAGCTTCATCGCTCCCGTCACCCGGCCTTGGCTTTGCAGCGTGTGCTGCTTCATGTCGACCCGCACATTGCTCGTTTCCAGCCGATAGCCGTCGGCCCCGGCCACCTTTACCGGCCCGTTGACCTCGACCATCTGGCTGTCGAGGTCGTAATTGCCGCGCTCGGCGTTGATCACCAGCGCGCCTTGCGCCAGCCCCATCTGCGCCATGATCCCCTCGATCATCACGATTGGCACGTCGGATCGTTGCTGGATCGCGCGGTTGGCGGCGATGGTGAACTTGTTGCCCTTGGCATCCTCGCCCGAATAACGCGCGCTCTCGATCCGCATCCGCTCGGTAGCTTTGTCGACTCCCTTCTTGTCGAGGATGAAGCTGACGTCGCCGCGCTTGTCGAATGGCGAGATGACCAATAGCGCCAGCAGCACCACCCCAAGCAACGGCAGCCCGATCTTGGCCAACCGGATCAGCCGGTCGTGGCGACTGCCGGGTTCAGCCCAGTGGCGCTTGACCGCTGACTTGCGAGCTGCGGCTTCAGACATGCGCGAAAATGTCCTGCTCGGCCCAGCCCGCGAGGTCGAGCAAGGCGCGCGCCGGCAGGAAGTCGAAGCAGGCCTGCGCCAGATCGGTGCGCTTCTCGCGCGCCAGCCGCCGGTCGAGTTCATCTTTCAGCCGGTGGAGGAAGCGCACGTCGCTCGCGGCATAATCGCGCTGTGCATCGCTCAGCTCGGGCCCGCCCCAGTCGCTGGTCTGCTGTTGCTTGCTGATGTCCTGGCCAAGCAATTCCTTGACCAGTTCCTTCAGCCCATGGCGGTCGGTGTAGGTCCGGATCAGGCGCGATGCGGTGCGAGTGCAGTAAATTGGCGACGCCATGATGCCGAGATAGGCGCGCATGATCGCCAGATCGAACCGCGCGAAATGATACAGCTTGGTCCGCGCCGGGTCGGCCAGAACCGCTTTCAAATTGGGTGCGGCATAATCGCTCTGCGGCCCGAATCTAACGAGATGCTCGTCGCCCTTGCCGTCCGAAATCTGCACCAAGCACAATCGGTCACGCCCCGGAAGCAGCCCCATTGCCTCGGTATCGATC
>JBKJUB010000042.1:0-6546 GCA_046590765.1 Sphingomicrobium sp.
AATGGCTCCCCGAGTTCGATTCGAACGAACGACCAAGTGATTAACAGTCACCTACTCTACCGCTGAGCTATCGGGGAGCGGTCCAAAGCGGACGCCCGCGCCTATGACGCAGCGAAATGCGATTCGCAACCCTCAAGTGGTAATTTGCGAACCCCCACGACGCTAAGTCGTGAATTGCTCCATCGCGATGCGCTCGTCGAGCGCATGCTCGGGATCGAACAGCAAGGTCAGTGAGCGATCACGGTCGAGGCTGACGTCAACCTGTGCGACGTCCCGGACTTCGAACTGGTCGGCGACTGCCGATACCGGGCGATTGATCGGCTCGAGCACGCGAAGCCCGACCGATACATCGTCGGGCAAGATCGCACCGTTCCAGCGCCGCGGGCGGAACGGCGCAATCGGGGTCAAGGCGAGCATCTTGGCCGCCAGCGGGAGGATCGGGCCGCGGGCGGAGAAATTATAAGCGGTCGATCCTGCCGGGGTGGCGACCAGCACGCCGTCGCACACCAGTTCGGGCATCACCACGCGCCCCGCGACCGATAATTCAATCTTGGCCGTCTGGCGGGTTTCGCGGAGCAAAGAGACTTCGTTGATTGCAGGATGCATGAATGTCTCGCCGGTGACGGTGGTAGCGCGCATCGTCAGCGGCGCGACCCGGATCGCTTTGGCATTGGCGATCCGCGCGGCCAGCCCGTCGAGCCGCCACTCGTTCATCAGGAAGCCGACGGTGCCGCGGTTCATCCCGAACATTGGTTTGCAATCGCCGCGTTCGAGCATGTGGTGGAGCGTCTGGAGCATGAACCCGTCGCCGCCGATCACCACCAGCGAGGTCGCATCGTCAGAATCGGTCCATTGATAGCGGCGGCGAAGCGAATTTTCGGCAGCTTGCGCGGCATCGGTGGGGGAGGCGAGCAGGCCAATCCCCGACCCGGCGAGGTCGCGGTCGCTTGGGGCGGGCCGGGGAGTCTCGGAGGTCACGCACCGTACCATAGGCATTTCGACCGCCAGCGCCACTGTCCCGTTACGGGGCGCGGCCGAGCAGGGGCGTAGGGGGCAGGGAAGGATGCGCGTAAGGCGCGGACAAATGGAGTGAAGTCGTGATGAGGCAGAACAGGGGATCGGACCGGATCGAGCAGCCGCTTGCAGCGGTGCGTGACCGCGCGCTCGAACGGGCGATCGCAGGCGACACAATCGAGCTTCGCTTCCAGCCGCAAAGTGATCCGCGCAGCGGCCAGGTCGAGGGTGCAGAGGCGCTCGCGCGTTGGTCGGGGGCCGAAAGCACCGAGCAACTGTTTTCCCGAGCGGCGGCGGTCGGCCTGACCGAGCGACTGTCGCGGCACATCCAACGCAAGGCGTTGGCGATGGCGGGGCAATGGCGCGGACCCCTTCGCGGGCTGCGGCTGTCGCTCAACCTGACCCCCGCCGATCTGGCTCGCGATGGCTATGACGACTGGTTGGTCGCGGAACTGGCTGCGGCGGATTTCGACCCCAAACGGCTGACGTTGGAGATTACCGAGAGCAGCTTGGTGATCGACCGGTCAATCGTTGCCACCCGCCTAACGCGGCTGCGCGCGCTGGGAATTGAAATTGCGGTCGATGATTTCGGGACGGGTTATGCCAATCTGGCGTATCTGACTTCGCTTCCGCTCGACACGCTCAAGATCGATCGCGGGCTGATCGCCGATTTGGTCGGTGGGAGCCGCGACCGGATCGTGGTCAAGGCAATGATCGGCATGGCGCGCGAGCTTGGACTCAAGGTCGTGATCGAGGGTGTCGAGACGATCGCGCAATTGGCCCTGGTCGCCGATTGGGGCTGCGACCTGTACCAGGGCTTCCTCACCGCCGGCGCGCTCGACGAAGCCGAGCTGGCGCGGTTTGTGAAGGCCAGCCGGGCAGCGCAGGCCGCCTAGGCCGGCTCCAGCGCGTTGCTCGCGGCGTTAACCCGCGCCAGCCCACGCGAAATCTGCAATGCGCCCTGAAGCCTCGCCTCGCCCGTTGGCCAGTCGCGGCTGACCACCAGCTTGCTGTCGGGCCGAAGCCGCGCCGCGCCCTTGAAGCGTTCGGCATAGGCCAATAGTCCGCCAAGATCTGGAAAACCGCGGTCGATAAAGGTCACCACCGCACCCTTCGCCCCGACGTCAAGCTTGGCGATGCACGCGGCGCGGCAATTGATTTTGGTCTCGACGATGGTCAGCAAGTTCGTTGTTTCAGGCGGCAATTTGCCGAACCGGTCGATCATCTCGGCGGCGAATTCGTCGACCTCCGCGCGATCCTCTAGCTCGCCGAGGCGGCGATAGAGGCCCATCCTGAGGTCGAGGTCGGGGACGTACAATTCGGGGATGAGGATCGGGGCTTCGACGTTAATCTGAGGCGCATATTCCTCGCGGCGTTCGGCGCCGCCCGATTTCTGCTCGAGAATCTCCTCTTCGAGCATCGCCTGGTACAGTTCGAACCCGACTTCCTTGATGTGCCCCGATTGCTCGTCGCCGAGCAGATTGCCCGCACCGCGAATGTCGAGATCGTGGCTCGCCAGCTGGAACCCCGCGCCCAAACTATCGAGATTGGCCAGCACCTGCAGGCGTTTTTCCGCGCTCTCGGTCATTTGCCGGTCGGGCGCAGTGGTGAGATAGGCATAAGCCCGAGTCTTCGATCGACCGACGCGGCCGCGTAATTGATACAGCTGAGCAAGGCCGAAGCGGTCGGCGCGGTGGACGATCAGCGTGTTGGCGCTGGGGATGTCGAGCCCGCTTTCGATGATCGTGGTCGACAGCAAGACGTCATATTTGCGGTCGTAGAACGCGCTCATCCGCTCCTCGACCTCGCCCGCCGCCATCTGCCCGTGGGCGGTGATCGATTTCACTTCGGGCACTTCCTCGCGCAGCCAATCCTCCATGTCGGCAAGGTCGGCGATGCGCGGCACGACGACGAAGCTCTGCCCGCCGCGATAATGTTCGCGCAGCAGCGCCTCGCGGACGACGATCGGGTCCCACGGCGCGACATAGGTGCGGACCGCGAGCCGATCGACCGGCGGGGTCTGGATGACCGACAATTCCCGCAAGCCAGACATCGCCATCTGCAGCGTGCGCGGGATCGGGGTGGCGGTCAGCGTCAGCACATGGACGTCGGCGCGCAGCGCCTTGAGCCGTTCCTTGTGCGCAACCCCGAAATGTTGCTCCTCGTCGACAATCACCAGCCCCAACTTCTTGAAATTCATAGATTTTGCAAGCAATGCGTGGGTGCCGATGACGATATCGACAATGCCTTTCTCGAGCCCCTCCTTGGTCTTCTTCGCCTCGGCTGCAGGAACCAGCCGCGACAGTCGCCCGATCTCGATCGGGAAGCCGTGGAAGCGGTCGACGAAATTCTTGTAATGCTGGCGCGCGAGCAAGGTCGTCGGGCCGATCAGCGCCACCTGATAGCCCGCCATTGCCGCCACGAATGCGGCGCGCAAGGCAACCTCGGTCTTGCCGAACCCGACATCGCCGCACACCAATCGGTCCATCGGCTTGCCCGCAGCGAGATCGTCGAGCACGTCGCGGATCGCGCAATCCTGGTCGTCGGTTTCCTCATAGGGAAAGCGGTCGACGAATTGCGGATAGGAGTTGTCGGTGTCGGCGATCACGCCGGGCCGGGTAGCGCGGACTGCGGCGGTCTTGATCAATTCGCCGGCAATGGCGCGGATCCGCTCCTTCATCCGGCTCTTGCGCCGCTGCCACGCCTCGCCGCCGAGCCGGTCAAGCGTCGCGCGCTCGCTGTCCGAGCCATAGCGCGACAGGACGTCGATATTCTCGACCGGGACGTAGAGCTTGTCGCCCCCGGCGTAGGCGAGCGCGACGCAATCGTGCGGCGCCTTGCCGACCATCACTGACGTCAGCCCGACGTAGCGCGCGATGCCATGGTCAGAATGGACGACAAGATCGCCGGGCGACAACGCCGCCAATTCGGCGAGGAAGGCGTCGGCCGACTTGCGGCGTTTCTTGCGACGGACCAGGCGATCGCCGAGCATGTCCTGCTCGGTCAGCACCGCCACGTCGGGCGCGCTGAAGCCGTGGTCGAGCGGCAGGACGATCAGTGCGGGGATCGCCGATCCAAGCGCTTCCTGCCACGTCGCAACCTGCGCGAGGCTGATCAACCCATGATCGCCGAGCAGCCCCGCAAGCCGCTCGCGCGAGCCATTGCTGTAACTCGCGAAAACGACTTTCTTGTTGTTCTTCCGCAGCTTGGCAACGTGCGCGATCACTGCTTCGTAAACATTGACGTTCTGCGATCGCTCGGGCGCGAAGTCGCGCGGGCCGTCGACCGCGAAGTCGATGACGCGATCGCTTGGCGGTTCGGGGAAGGGGGTGGCTAGATGGATTGTGCGCTCGGTCCCGGCGGCCTTCCATTCCTTGCGCGCCAGATAGAGTGCGGAGGGCAGCAGCGGGCGGTAACTCCCCGGATCGGACACCATCGCCCGGGTCCGATTGGCGTAATAATCCTCGATCGCCTCGGCGCGGCTGTCGAGCGCCCCGTCGGCCCCCGAATCGCGCAATATGACGTCATGCTCGCCGAGATGATCGAACAGGCTCGCCAGCCGCTCCTCGAACAGTGGCAGCCAATGCTCCATTCCCGCCAGCCGCCGCCCGTCGCTGATCGCCTGGTAGAGCGGATCGCCGGTGGCATTGGCGCCGAACTTCTCGCGATAGGTAGCGCGGAAGCGCTTGATGCTATCCTCGTCGAGCAACGCCTCGCTCGCCGGCATCAGGGTGAAGCCAGCCGCCTTGCCGGTGGATTTCTGGTCGGCGGGGTCGAAGTGGCGCATTGTCTCGATCTCGTCGCCGAAGAAGTCGAGCCGGATCGCCTGTCGCGCGCCTGCCGGGAACACGTCGACGATCGACCCGCGCACCGCATATTCGCCCGCGTCATGGACCGAATCGCTGCGCTGATAGCCGTTGGCCTGGAGCAGTTCGGCGAGCCGGTCGCGCTCGATCGCCACGCCTTCGGCCAGCCGCCGGGTGAATTGGCGGATCCGGAACGGGGTCAGCACGCGCTGGGTCGCCGCGTTGATCGTCGTGACCAGCACCTGCGGCAATTTCAGCGGTTGCTGCAGCGCGTGGAGCGTCGCCATCCGTTCGGCCATCACCCGCAGCGCAGGGCTGGCGCGGTCGTAAGGCAGGCAGTCCCACGCCGGAAAGCCGATCACCTCGACCTCGGGCGCGAACGACGGGATGGTATCAGTCAGCGCGCGCATCGCGGCTTCGTCGGCGGCGATGATCACCAGCCGGCGCTGGTTGCCCCCGCCAAAGGCAGCGCGCGCCAGGTCGGCCGCCAGCCACGGCAAAAAGCCGGTCGGCACAGCCGCCAGCGTCAGCGGCGCGGTCGCGTGCAATATGCGGGCGAGGGGTTCGTTCACTTGGCTACCTTGATAAAATCCAGTTTGCGAAAGGCCTGCATCATCGGCCCTTCGAAGCGCTCGGGGACGGGAAGGGTGCCGATGCCCCATGCCATGATATCGACATCCTGCTCGGCCAGCAGCGCAGCGAACCACGCGGCTTCGGCCTCGCCCCACGCCGCATGATGCGCGTCGAAAAATCCGCCGATCATCATGTCGGCCTCCCGCGTGCCACGGTGGCCGGCGCGCCATTTCAGCGCCCGAAGCTGTTCGTCCATCGGTCCTTGCTCCACGCGCGAAAAGCCCGCTGGGCGAAATCGCCGCGGGTCATTGACCGCCCATGTAGGCAGTCGGCGCAGCGCGCGCTAGGGTCGGCGACGATGCGGCCCGAGATCCTCAATCCATTATTCGCCGAGGTCGAGGCGCTGGCCGGGGTCGGGCCGGCGGTGGCCAAGGGGCTGGCCAAGCTCGGGCTGACCCGCGCAGTCGATCTGGCGTTTCATTTGCCGACCGGGACGATCGAGCGGGTCGCGGCCACAGCGGCGAGCGGGGCCTTGCTCGGGCGGATCGTGATTCTCGCGGTCAAGCCGTTCGATCTCCGCGCCGGGTCGGGTCGCGCACCGCTGCGGATCTTCGCCGGGGACAGCGACGAGAACAGCATCACGCTGACCTTCTTCAACAATCCCGGCTGGGCGAAGAAGCAATTGCCGATGGGCGAGACCCGCGTTGTAGTCGGGCGACTCGATCAATGGGGCGACGAATGGCAGATCGTCCACCCCGAGGTGCTCAAGCTCGACGAAGCCAGCGGGATCGCGATCCGCGAGCCGGTCTACGGGCTGACCGAGGGTATCTCCAACAAACGCATGCGCGAACTGGCGTTGGCCGGACTGGAACGCGCGCCCGAGCTTGCCGAATGGATCGAGCCGTCGCTGCTCGCCCAGCAGCATTGGCCCGCGTGGCGCTCCGCGCTCGCTTTGACGCATTCCGATCGAGAGACATCAAGTCCGCGCAAGCGATTGGCGTACGACGAAATTTTTGCCAACCAGCTGGCGTTGCTCCTGCTTCGCCAGCATAGCCGCCGACGCCGCACCTTGCCGCTCGAAGGTGATGGTCGGCTCAATGGGGCGCTCAAGCTTCCGTACCAGATGACTGGCGCGCAGGCGCGGGTGAGCGAG
>JBKJUB010000043.1:0-2851 GCA_046590765.1 Sphingomicrobium sp.
CGGGACTGGCGGATAGAGCAAGGGGACGAACGCGAGCAGGACCATCGCCGCGACGAACGGCCGGCTTTCCCACCACGGGCGCGGTTCACCTTTCGGTGCGGGGGCCGCCGCCGCCCCACTGGCCAGCAGATGCGGCCGCTCGGTCACTAGGCGTCGCGCCGCCCGAGCAACCGCAAGCGAAGCGCGTTCAGCTTGATGAACCCCTCGGCATCGCGCTGGTCATAGGCACCGGCATCATCCTCGAAGGTGACGACTTTCTCGCTATACAGGCTGTTGGGCGAGCGGCGGCCGGTGATGTGGACCGCGCCTTTGTAGAGCTTCAGCCGCACTTCGCCGTCAACCTTTGCCTGGCTGAGATCGATCGCCGCCTGCAGCATTTCACGCTCGGGGCTGAACCAGAAGCCGTTGTAGAGCAATTCCGCATAGCGCGGCATCAGCTCGTCCTTGAGATGCGCCGCGCCGCGATCCAACGTGAGCTGCTCGATTGCGCGGTGCGCGGCTTGATAAATCGTCCCGCCCGGCGTTTCGTACATCCCGCGCGACTTCATCCCGACGAAGCGATTCTCGACCAGGTCGAGCCGGCCGATGCCGTGGCGACGACCAAGCGCGTTGAGCCTGGTCAGCAGCATCGCCGGGCTCAATGCCTCGCCATTGACCGCGACCCCGTCGCCGGCCTTGAACTCGATGGTGATTTCCTCGGGCGTGTCCGGCGCGGCGACCAGATCGTCGGTCCGCGAGTAAACGTAATCGGGCACTTCGACCCACGGATCCTCGAGCACTTTGCCCTCGCTACTGGTGTGCAGCAGGTTCGCGTCGGTCGAGAAGGGCGATTCGCCGCGCTTGTCCTTGGGCACCGGGATCTGGTGTTGCTCGGCGAAATCGATCAGCGCGGTGCGGCTGGTCAAAGCCCATTCGCGCCACGGGGCGATGACCTTGATGTCGGGGGCGAGCGCATAATAGCCAAGCTCGAACCGCACCTGATCATTGCCCTTGCCGGTCGCCCCGTGGCTGACCGCATCCGCCCCGACCATCCGCGCGATTTCGACCTGGCGCTTGGCGATCAGCGGCCGCGCGATCGATGTACCGAGCAGATACAGCCCCTCGTACAGCGCATTGGCGCGCATCATCGGAAAGACGTAATCGGCAACGAATTCCTCGCGCAGATCGTCGATGAAGATATGCTCGGGCTTGACCCCCATCGCTTCTGCCTTGGCGCGCGCCGGCTCAATCTCCTCCCCCTGGCCAAGATCGGCGGTGAAGGTCACCACTTCGCAGGCGTAGGTCTGCTGCAGCCATTTGAGGATCACGCTGGTGTCGAGCCCGCCCGAATAAGCGAGGACGACGCGGCGGACTGGAGTATCGAGGGACACGATTGCTCTCCGTTTCTGCCGCCGCGCTTGCCACCGCGCACCGCGCCATTCAAGCGCGATACAGGAAGTGACGTTTATTCCCCGTTCAGCTTTATGAGGGAGACGATGATGAACAAGTTTCTGATTGGCGCCGCGGCGCTTGCCTTCGCACTGCCCGCGCTGGCCCAGGTCGGGCCGATGGCCGACCATAATCAGACCCGCGCCGAGGCCGTCGCCAAGGTGCAAAAGCATTTTGCGATGATGGACTCCAACCGCGACGGCGCGATCGCTGCTGAAGAAATGCAGGCGATGCGCGGCAAGCATCATAGCGGGCGGATGGGCCATGGCGGCAACATGGCGAGGCACGACGGGCCGATGGCCAATCCGGGCGCGATGTTCGATCGGCTCGATGCCAATCACGACGGGTCGATCAGCCGCGACGAATTCGCCAAGGGCCGCGAGATGCGGATCGAGCGCAAGGTCGCCATCAACGGCGCACCGGGCGGTGACCATGCGGGGATGAAGATGCACGGCATGCGTGGCATGGGCGGTCACATGCTCAAGATGGCCGACGCCAATAAGGATGGCCGCATCACCTTGCCCGAAATGACCACCGCCGCGCTCCAGCGGTTCGATCGCACCGACACCAATCGCGACGGGACGGTGACCAAGGAAGAACGCAAGGCGATGCACCAGCAAATGATGCAGCAGCGCGGCCGCAACGCCGGCTAAGCGCCCGCCCTTGGTCGAAAATCACAGGGTCCGGCATTGCGCCGGGCCCTTTTTTTCGGGCAGGCTTCCACTGATCATTCCAGCTGGGAGTTTTGCATGTCTTCGAACCGCATCGGGCGCGGCGCCGCCTTTCTGTCATTCTTCTCGCTCCCGCTCGCCGCAGCCCACGCCGATGAAGGCATGTGGACCTTCGACGCCTTCCCTACCGCCAAGATGAAGGCGGCTTATGGCTGGGCCCCCGACCAGGCGTGGCTCGACCGGGTGCGCGGCGCAGCGGTTCGGCTGACCGGCGGCTGCTCGGCCAGCTTCGTTTCAGGCGATGGCCTGATCCTGACCAATCACCACTGCGTCGCGAGTTGCGCCGAGGATAATTCGACCGATGCCAACAACATTCTGAAGGACGGCTTCACTGCCTCAGTCCGGACAAGCGAACTCAAATGCGCCGGGCAGCAGGCCGAGGTCGTCACGCTGATCACCGACGTTACCGCCAAGGTCAAAGCCGCGATCGGCACCGCCAAGGGCGAGACCGCGATCAAGGCGCGCACCGGGGTCATCGCCGAGATCGAGAAAGCCGGCTGCCCCGACCTTGCGACGGGTCGCTGCCAAGTCGTCAGCCTCTACGGCGGCGGCCAATATAAACTTTACACCTATCGCAAATATTCCGACGTGCGGCTGGTATGGGCGCCTGAATCGCGCGCTCAACAATTCGGCGGCGATCCCGATAACTTCAACTTCCCACGCTACGCGCTCGATGCCAGTTTCCTGCGCGC
>JBKJUB010000135.1:0-9396 GCA_046590765.1 Sphingomicrobium sp.
CCAAGGGCGATGCGGTGCTCCAGGCGGTCGCCAAACGGCTGGTCGATCAAGTCGGACCCGACGGGCATGTCGGGCGCATGGGCGGCGATGAATTCGCCATCGTCATCACCGACGCGCAGAGCCGCAAGCGGGTCGAGCTGCTCGCCGATTCGATCATCAAGTCGGTCGCCGAGCCCTATATGATCGACCAGACCGAGATCCGCATCGGCGTGTCGATCGGCTGCGCCTTCGGCCCGATCGACGGGGCGACGGTCGACGATTTGATCCTCAAGGCCGATCTCGCGCTATATCAAGCCAAGGATGCCGGGCGCGGAGTCGCCAAATATTTCTCGGCCGAACTGCAATTCGAGCAGGACGATCGGATGCAGATGGAAAACGATTTGCGCCAGGCCATCGCCTCGCACCAATTCCATCTGATGTTCCAGCCGTTGGTCAGCGCCAAGACCCAGTCGTTGGTCGGCTTCGAAGCGCTGATCCGCTGGAATCACCCCAAGCGCGGGCTGGTCCCGCCGCCGGTGTTCATCCCCGTCGCCGAGGAAGCCGGGCTGATGGGCGCGATTGGCGAGTGGGTCATCGACGAGGCGTGCCGCGCGGTTTCGACCTGGCCCGAACCGCTGACCATGGCGATCAATATCAGCCCCAAGCAGATCATCCTGCCCGCACTTCCCAATGTCGTCAGCCAAGCCCTGTCGCGCTACAAATTGCCCGGCAACCGGATCGAACTCGAAGTCACCGAAGGCGTGTTCCTCGGTGATGAGAATGCCACGCTCGACGTGCTCAAACGCCTGCGCGCGCTGGGCGTCGGGATCGCGCTCGACGATTTCGGCACCGGTTATTCGTCGATCGGCTATCTCAACAAAGCGGTGTTCCACAAATTGAAGATCGACGGCAGCTTCGTTCGCGCTGCCGGCACTCGTCCGGAAAATGTCGCGATCATCCAGTCGATCGTCCAGCTCGCCAAGAGTTTCCGCATGAACGTCACTGCCGAGGGCGTCGAGACCGCCGAGGATTTCGAGCGGATGCGCGATCTCGGGGTCGATACCATCCAGGGCTATCTGTTCGGCAAACCATTATCGTTCGAGCGCGCCAACCAGATGGTGATCGGGATCGGCAACAAGAAAAAGGTCGGCTGACCACGCCGCTACCGGAGGCAGCGTTGCGAACCCCGGTGAGGCTGCTAAATTGTCGCCATGTTGCTCGATTTGGATCATATCCGCGAGGCCAGCGTCCGGCCCGCGCCTTACCCATTTTTCGTCGCCCCCAATGCGCTGGTCGCCGAGCGCGCGACGGACATCGCGGCCGCCTTCCCGCTTATTGACCGCCCCGGCGCAGTCGGCGTCGATCAGGCCAATCAAAGCCCGTTGTTCGCGCAATTGCTCGATGATCTTCGCGGCGACGCGTTGCGCGAGATCATCGCCGAGAAGCTCGACCTCGATCTCGATCACCGCGACATCGTCATCAACGTGCGGGGCCAGGTCCGCCTGACCGATGGCAATATCCACACCGACACGCCGTCCAAGCTGGCGACCGTCTTGCTCTATTTCGATCCCCCCGACGCGGCCTCGGACACGGGCTTGAGGATCCTGCGGGGCAGCAAGGATCTCGACGATGTTGTCGAGGAAATCCCCTCCACGCTCGGCACCATGCTGGTGTTCAAGGTCACTCCCGATTGCTGGCATGGGCACAAGCCGTACGTTGGCAAGCGCCACTCGCTGCAACTGAATTACCTCAGTGGAGTGAAGACCATCGGCAAACACCAATTGGTCCATCGACTGATCGGCCGGGCGAAGCGCAAGCTTAACGTGCTTCGATGAATTCCCGGGCGCGGTCAAATTCGTAGGTTGTGACCCGACCGTCGCGATTGCCGTCGGCCAGATCCTTGAATGCCGCCAGCGCGGGCTGGGCTTCGTACAGCGTCAGCCAGCCGTCATGATTGCTGTCGTAAATGCGGATCGCCCACGCCTTGATCGCCGGGTCTCGATCAAACAGCGCATTGGCATTGGGGTTGACCGGGGCTGATGCCGCAATCGCGGCTTGCGCTGCAAATCCGATAATCATTCCCAACATCACGCATTCCCGCCTGTAACCAGTGTCAGCCGTCCAACGCGCAAGCCGCGGTTTATTTCCCTTGGCCCAGCGCCTCGCGCACTGCGGCGTCGAGCGCGTCGGGGCGAAATGGCTTGGCCAGCATCCGCGCGTGCGGCGCGGCGCTGCTGATCGCCTCGCTCTTGCTATAGCCCGAAACGAACAGGATCGGCTGCCCCGGAACCAATTTGAGAATCTGCGCCGCAACCTCCCCGCCCGACAGGCCGGGCATGGCATAATCGAGCACCACCAGATCGGGGCGTTGCTCGGCAAATTTCGCAAGCCCCTCCGCGCCATCGCCAGCTTCACGCACGCGATAGCCGTAATCGCCGAGGCTGGCGGTGATAAAGCCGCGCACGTCGGGGTCGTCGTCGATCACCAGGATCGAGGCTTCGCGAACCGCCGGTTCGCCCGCCGCCGTCTCCGTCGCGGCGGACTCGACTTCAGCATCGCCCTCGGCGCGCTTGAAGTACAGCTTGATGGTGGTCCCTTCGCCCGGAACACTGTCGATCCGCGCGGTGCCGCCAGACTGGCGCGCAACCCCATAGACCATGCTCAGTCCGAGCCCGGTGCCCTTGCCGACATCCTTGGTGGTGAAGAACGGATCGAACGCCCGCGCCACCACGTCGGCCGACATTCCGGTGCCGGTATCGTGCACGCACAGTTCGAGATAGTGGCCGTCCTCAAGTTCAGGATCGTCGGCGATCAGCACGGGCTTGGTGGCGATCGTCAGTTCGCCGCCATCGGGCATCGCATCGCGCGAATTGATCGCCAGGTTGAGCACCGCGAGCTCGAGCTGGGTTGGATCGGCCATCACCGGCATCGTCGCTTCATGGAGCGCGAATTTCTTGACGATCGACGGCCCCAGCACATTGCCGAGTAACGGCCGCATCGACTCGATCAGCGGCGCGACATGGGTTGGTTTGACCTCAAGCCGCTGGACCCGGCTGAACGCCAGCAATTGCGCCGTCAGACGCGCCCCGCGCTCGGCCGCGGTCAGCGCGTTGGTGGCGTATCGCTTCAGCCGTTCGTCGGCGACGTTGCGCGAAATCAGGTCGAGCCCGCCGACCACCACCGTCAGCAGATTGTTGAAGTCATGCGCGATCCCGCCGGTCAGCTGGCCGAGCGCTTCCATCTTCTGGCTCTGGCGCAATTGCGCCTGCGCATTTTTCAGCTCGGTGATGTCGCGGGCTTCGAACAACAAATAGATGATCGCCCCATCATCGTCGCGCACCGGCTGCATCGACACGTCGAGATAGGAGGTCGGTGATCCAGCCCGCTCCATCACCACTTCTTGGTTGAACAATTCGCCCGCCGCCGCTTTGGCAACCGCCTGCTTCACCAATGGTTTATGCTGCGGGTACGCCTTCATGGTCGGCGAATCCCACAGTTTCTGCCCGACCGAATGCGCTGGATCGGGGTCTCGCCACGGCGCCGATTTGCGATTGAGCTCGAGCATCGTTCCGTCCGGGCTCAGGAGAACCAGCACCTCCAAGACAGTGTCGAAGATCGATCGAAAGCGCGTTTCGCTGGATCGCAATTCGGCGGTCTGCTCCTCGACCTGGGCGCGAAGCTCGATCTCGGATTGCTTGACCAAGGTGATGTCGGTCGATGCGCCGATATATCCGATCAGGTCGCCGTCGGGGCCCAAGCGGGGCTGCGAGACGGCGCGCATCCAGCGCCACTCGCCCGGCCGCATTTCGAACCGCGCTTCGGTGGTGAAGCTGGTCCCGCTGGCCTCCCCGGCGATGGTGTCGGCGATGACCTTCGCCTTGTCGTCAGGGTGGACCCGCCGCATCCAGTCGATCCGCCGCGATTCTTCCGCGCCGACCCCCATCAGCTCGATATAGGCCTGGTTGACGAAGTCGCGGCTGCGGTCGAGCCGGGTGACCCACATCGGCACCGGCGCCGAATCCGCGATCCGCCGGAACCGCGCCTCGCTCTCCTTCAGCGCGCGCTCGCCAATCCGTTGCTCGGTGACGTCGTTGATCAGCAGGACCAGCCCGAACACGTCGCCGTCGGGTCCGACCTGCGGCAGATATTCGGACTGGATCGCCAGCGGCCCGCGGGTCGGATGATCGAAATCGGCGGCGAACCATTGGCGCTCGCCGGCCAGCGCGGCGTCGAGCAATGGCTGGCGGTCGGCCATCGCCGCTGGCGTCAAAATGTCGCCCATCGCCTGGCCGAGCATCTCGCCGCGCGGTCGCTCGAGGAAGTCGGCCAGCGCCTGATTGACGAAGCGGTAGCGCAACTCGCGATCGACGAACGCAATCGCCACCGGCAGCGCGTCGGCGATCGCCAGCACTTGGGCGAAATCGAACGCCATGCCGCTTCCGCCAGGTTCGCTATTGCCGTCTCGCGCCATTGCTCTGAATTGCCTCGTCCTGCCCCCGTACACAATAACCAAGCGCCGCCATTGCCGTTCCTTCGGTCGAACCCCATCTCGTTTTGCAACCGATCAACAGGAGCCGCGCATGCCCGACCGCACTTACACCCCGCCTGAAGTCTGGACCTGGGACGCGCCCAGCGGGGGCAAGTTCGCCAGCATCAACCGCCCGACCGCCGGCGCTACTAGCGACCGCCCGCTCCCCATCGGCGACCACCCGCTCCAGCTCTACAGCCTCGGCACCCCCAACGGGGTCAAGGTCACGATCATGCTCGAGGAATTGCTCGCCGCGGGCCACCAGGGCGCTGACTATGATGCGTGGAAGATCGACATCGGCGAGGGCGAGCAATTCGGTTCGGGCTTCGTCGCGATCAACCCCAATTCCAAGATTCCCGCCTTGGTCGACCGCACCGACCCCGATCATCCCCAGCGGGTGTTCGAAAGCGGCGCGATCCTGCTCTACCTCGCCGAGAAATTCGGCGCCCTGCTCCCGACCGATCCGCCCGCGCGCACGGCCGCGCTCAGTTGGCTGATGTGGCAGATGGGCTCGGCCCCGTTCCTCGGTGGCGGCTTCGGCCATTTCTATTCCTACGCGCCCGAGAAATTCGAATATCCGATCAACCGCTATGCGATGGAGGTGAAGCGCCAATATGACGTGCTCGACCGCCACCTCGCCGACAACGCCTACATGGCCGGCGCCGAATACAGCATCGCCGATATCGCCATCTGGCCCTGGTATGGCGCGGTCGCGCTCGGCCAGGCTTATGACGGCGCCGCGACCTTCCTCGGCCTCGCCGATTACACCCACGTCCGCCGCTGGATCGACCAGGTCGCGGCCCGCCCCGCGGTCCAGCGCGGTCGCCGCGTCAATCGCAACCCGACCGACGACCAACCCGACCTGATCCCCGAGCGCCATTCGGCCCACGATCTTTAGGTCGGAGAGCGCCAAGGCTAAGACAGGCGAGCGCAGCGGAGCTGGCTTAGCCGAGAGACGCGGGCCCCGGGCGGCCGACCTGCGGCGCAGCCGACAGGATCGACGGCATGGGATTCACTCCCATGACGGCCCTGACGTTTCGTTCCGGCACTTTTCGATGTCCTACAGCGAACCATTGTGGTTTCTAGCTTGCCATGAAAAGTCGCATCCCAGCCGCGCCCAACGCCGGGCAACCGATCGCCTTCGCCCCGGTCCCGCGCAAGCACCGCCACGACGGCTGGACTCCCGAACGACAGCGCGCCTTCATCGACGCGCTGGCCGACACCGGCAGCGTCACCCGCGCTGCGGCGATGGTCAACATGTCGAGCGAGGGCGCTTATTACCTCCGCCGCCAGCCCGCCGGCGAGGGGTTCGCCGCCGCCTGGTCCGCCGCGCTCGATCATGGCGTGCAGCGGATGAAGGACATCGCCTTCGAGCGCGCGGTCGAGGGCGAGCTGGTCCCGATCCTCGCCGGCGGCAAGCTCATCGGTTACCGCCGCCGCTACAATGATCGCTTGCTGATGTTCTGCCTGCGCCACTACGGCCAGGACGCCGCCGGGAAGCGTACCACCATCAATTATTTCAGCACCAAGGCAACGGCGGTCGCCGCAAACCTCCCCACCCCTTCAGGGGAGGGGCTGGGGGTGGGGGAGTCGCACGCCCACGCCGAAGCCTCCACCATCACCGGCGCCCCCGACGCGGACAGCGCCAGCCTCGCCACCGCCTCAACCCTCCTCGCCCAATTCGACGGCGTTTCGCTCGATGCCAGGGCGCAGGCCGAGATCGCCCGCGTGCTCGATCAATGCGCCTCCCGCCGCCGCGCCGAGCAGGGCAGCGTCGCCGACCCCGAGGAACTATTCTTCGCCGCCGAGCAGCCCGAGCGCGACATGTTGGTCTATGACGAAGGCTATTCGCGCCCCCGCCGCGAGCGCCGCCGCCCTCCGCCCGCCAGCGACAACATCGTCCCCGCCGATGCGTTTCTCGAGCTTTCGACGCGGCCGTACGTGGATGAAGACGACCAGTTTCGCAGCAGCACTGCGGAAGTCGGCTGGGAGCAATTGGACCAAAGCGAGCAATTGGACGCGGTGGACCGAGCCGTCGCGGCAATCAAGGCGCGTCAGGCGGAGCCGGAGGAAGGCGGGGAGAGCGGCGGTGCATGATCTAGGGAAGCTCAGCCCAACGCGGCTCCCTTGAAGCACTCATCCCGATGCCATTTCAGGAAGCGATTATCGGGCCATTGGGATCCCAATTCCGGCCACCGCGCCAGCCCATCACTGTTCAATATCTTCCGCACGCCATCAACGTCATTGATATGATTCGAAAGTAGGATTCGGCGATCGTCGGCCAGGCTGATCACTCCGCGATCAACCATCCAGTGGATCGTCCCGGATAATGCCAACCCATTTTGGACTACGTCCGGCCCCTTGTCCCCCACTGACTTGATATGCGCCGCCTCGACCTCGGCGCGCCCGCCACCATTGATGAACTGGAAGCCGGTGAACGCGCATCGTCTGTCATAGGCTTTCAAGATATGGCTTCTGAAGACCCGGTCCCTTACCGTTCGCATGGTGAGCATTTGCACTCGGTCTTGCTCAAATTCGTAGGGCGATTGCTTCTCGGCAACCGCAGCCAAAGCGACCTCTTCGCCAGTGCGGGGGAGCAATTCGTCGTGCGCGTCTAGCCCTAGCCCGATGATCCGGTTGAAGTCATCGCTTGGAATGGTGCGGACGGCCGACTGAGCGCGGCCGGAAACTCGCCCAAGCTCATTCAGGACACTCCGCTCAGGGTAATCGCCGTCGAATTGGAACAGGACGTTGTGGTCGAAGGGGAGGTAGGATGTGGGATCGATGATCGCTAGGAACATGCCTGAATTGCTCGGATCGGCCGTAATCTGTTCGACTTTAGCAACGGCGTGGTAGCCTTTGCGGCCAGCCTTCACCGGCTCCATGAAAACAACCCAATCGCCAACCATTTGCTCGGCGCGCGAAAGGTAGGGCGCGGGAAATTGATATACCTCCCACGGGCGATCGTCGTAGATTGAGTCTTCGCGGTAGAGGAAGATGCCCCTTGCCATTGGGCTCGCCTAGGTTGCCATGCGCGAGTAGAATCGCTGCGTGAGACCAGCATCAAGAGCATCCAGCGCAATTTGCACCCTTTCGGCTATCGGCAGGGTTCGGAAGTCATCCACCACTAGTCCTGCTGTCCGAGGCAACAGCGACGTATCCAAGCTGTAGGCAAGATCAAACCGCTTTTGGGGTCGCGATTCGACGACCTGAAATTCGGTTGTGTAGAAACGCCCGAATAGCTTTCTTTCCAGGAGCTCCGCGTGAAGCCAATCCGCAAGAGCTTTATCCGTGCCATTGTAAAGAGTTATGTGAGGAATAGCATCAGCGAAATCGGGCTTATCCATATGAGTCGCCAAATCACGGGAGTTTACGTTTAAGAATACCGTCTGACGCGGGCCGTTATCAAATCTACCGGGGCCTAAAATTGAAACCTGGTGAAGAAATTCACGTGCCCGCGGGATATCTATCTTCCGAGTAAACGGGCCCGCAACCGTCACGTGGGCAAACCACTGCTCTGTGGGATTCAATGCAAATATAGCCAGGTCAAGATACTTCCGAATAAGAGTATCTTCTATCATCATGAAAACGAAGTATTTGGGCAATTTAAATAACCAAATATCTAGAGTAGTTATGCTTACAAGCCACCTCAGACACAAGTTTCGACATGGTCTCAGAAAAGTTCTCTCCTCGGGCGAAGGCATCCGTTCTTGCGGATTGATCGGAAATCCAACTGAGGGCGTCGTTCTTATCCCGATCCATTTCCTGTAAAAACCAATTGTACTCAGTGAGCAACTGGTCGACATTCGACGAATAGGACGCGTCGGCAGACTTTAGAGTCAGCAGCCGCTGAAGTGGGGTCTGATCGGAGACTGCAAGGACGTCATCGCTGGTCAATACTGAGCCACGCTCCATTAAACCTGCGGCGAAAGAATAGCAGATTAAAAGTCGGCTGAATCGCAGCTTTAGATTTTTCAGATGACCCCTGGCTCGATCCAACCCATCCTCTTTGCGCCACTCTCTCCCGTGTTCATAGTTGAGGCACAGCGTTCGCCAGAACCGTAACACGTCGTTCAAAATAAATATCGGCCGAAATTCTTTCCTATGATCGTGGAAGTCGGCAAAGTAACGGTCAACCACTTTTTTCTTAGACGATGTAAAATTGTCTTCCCCGTAAATGTAACAACTTTCTAGAATTAGCAGCATCCTGCTCGTCAAACCGTTGATGTAATCATCCTGTCTGCTACCAATGTTATCGACGACGTCATCTAGATATTGGAAGTGAAGGTATTCACCCCCATTAGAAAAATCGGGGAATTTGCTACGCCGCGATGCTTGAATGACGTTGTGAAAGACGCCAACCTCGTCCACTGTGTTGAGCCGGTCCTTCTCCTTTGTACCAAGCACATAAAAAAATGCGTCGAGGTCGGAGTGTCTGCTTGCTTCAAGCCTAGCTAACGAGCCTGTGGCATAAATAGTAATTCGCGACCGAGCATAATCATCGAGCTGCGCATCGAGGCGTTCTTCTAAATCCGCTCGCAAAATAACTAGACGCTCTTTGGACGCACTCTGATTCCTCTCAATTACGGATTCTGACATCACTCACGCGCCCCCGATGGCGATTCGGCTCGTCAGCATAACGCCTTTGCTAGAAAATGCATGGCGGCTCTGAGACGCAAAAGATCTAACCCTCATCCCCAACGTCAGCGCAGCAATAAACGCTGTCCTGAGCTTGCTGATGAGGCCGATTGTCAGCCGTCGTCGCCCATCTTCAGCGCAGCAATGAACGCCTCCTGCGGGATCGACACATTACCGTACTCCCGCATCTTCGCCTTCCCCTTCTTCTGCTTGTCCAGCAGCTTGCGCTTGCGCGACGCATCCCCGCCATA
>JBKJUB010000164.1:0-2934 GCA_046590765.1 Sphingomicrobium sp.
TTCCCGTCCTGCTTGATGGACACGTTCGTGCCGAGCGCCGCCACCTCTCCCGAAGGTGGCGGTGCAAGCTGCGCGGTGGCGAGCCGCGCGCGCCAGTAACGCAGGTCGCGCTGAAGCTCGGGCAGCGCCTCGGCCGACGCGGCAACGATGGCGGCCTCAAGTTGGGCATTGCGCGCCTCGATCAGTGCCAGCCCGCGCGGCGTGACGAGGTTGGGGCCGGGCGGGATTGGCAGCTCGAACTTGGGCTCGAGATGCTCCTCATCGCTTTCACGGCGAAACGCGACGCTCATGGACGGCCGTTCGCAATGGCGTCATTGGTGATGATCATCGCACAGGCTCCTCTCAGGTTTTCTTACCGCAATATGTTCAGGCGTGCGCTTGATTTCGGATTAGCTCGTAGGCGGCGCGGGGGCTGGCGATCCGATAGAATTGCACTTTGCCGCCGAGCGTCGGCACCCACCAGCCGAAGCCATTCATCGCATAGGCCGACAGCACCGGGCTGCTTTCGAACGCGATCGTCCCGGTGTCGTCTCGATGCTCGGACAGTTCGAGCCGTGGTAGGCGGTGGATATCGAGCGAGGTCAGTTTTGGCGACTGCGAGCCGCGCAGGACCAGCACGCGCTGATCGGTTACCGCGTAAATCAGCGCCTTGCGGATCGCCATGTCGTGCAGGAAGCGACCGATGATGAAATAAAGTCCCGCTACGAGAAACGGCAGCCCCCACAATTTGAAGAAAATGCCCGGGCCGTCGGACTCGCCGTCACCCATTGTCCACACGCCATAATTCCAGAAAATCGCGAACCCGCCCCACATCAAGCTGAATGGGATGAGCATGGCATCGCGGCTCGACAGCACGAAGCCCTGCTTGGGCCGACCGCTCCACAGAATGCGCTCGCCAGTCAGCAGATATGGTCCAAAGCGATCGTTATCGCTCGGTGAGACTATAGGCGAAAGCGAGGGACGTTGCTGGTTCATATCACGCCCCCGCCATCATCTTCTTGATGCCCCGTGCGGCCTGACGAAGGCGTTGTTCGTTTTCGACCAGCGCCAGGCGCACGAAGCCTTCGCCTTCCTCGCCGAAGCCGACGCCCGGTGCGACCGCGACATGGGCTTCGGTCATCAATTTCTTGGCGAATTCGACGCTGCCGAGGTGGCGGAAGGCTTCCGGTATCGGGCTCCACGCGAACATGCTGGCCATCGGCACGGGAATGTCCCAGCCGGCGCGGGCGAAGCTGTCGATCATCACGTCGCGGCGGCCTTTGTAGAGCTTGCGATTGAAGTCGATGATGTCCTGCGGGCCGTTGAGCGCAGCAGTGGCGGCGGCCTGGATTGGGGTGAAGGCGCCGTAATCGAGGTAGCTTTTCACGCGCGTCAGCGCGCCGATCAGCCGCGCATTGCCGACCGCGAATCCGATCCGCCACCCGGCCATCGAGTAAGTCTTCGACATTGAGGTAAATTCGACCGCGACATCCTTGGCGCCCGCAACCTGCAGGATTGATGGAGTCGGCACGTCGCCAAAGTAGATTTCAGCATAAGCCAAATCTGAAATGACGATCAGCCCTGCCTCACGCGCGAAGGCGACCAGTTTCTCGTAAAATGCCAGATCGACGGTCTGCGCGGTCGGGTTGCTGGGGTAGCCGATCACCAGCACCTTGGGCCGAGGCACGGTGTAGCGCATCGCTTTTTCGAGCCGGTCGAAGAAGTCGGGGCCGGGGACCGCTGGGATCGATCGGATCGCGGCGCCGGCGATGATGAAACCGAAGTGGTGGATCGGGTAGGACGGGTTGGGGGTCAGCACGACATCGCCAGGCGCGGTGATCGCCTGCGCGAGGTTGGCGAGCCCTTCCTTGCTGCCGAGCGTGACGATCACTTCGCTGTCCGGGTCAAGCGCGACGTTGAAGCGGCGCTGGTAATAAGCTGCCTGTGCCTTGCGCAGGCCGGGGATGCCCTTGGAGGCCGAGTAACGATGCGCGGTCGGCTTGGCGGCGGCTTCGGCGAGCTTGGCGACAACATGCGGCGGCGGCGCGCCGTCGGGATTGCCCATGCCGAGATCGACAATGTCCTCCCCCCGAGCTCGGGCAGCGGCCTTCATCGCATTCACTTCGGCGAAGACGTAGGGCGGCAGGCGCTGGATGCGGTAAAATTCGTCGGTCATGGCCGGAACTGTGGCGTAGATTACTCCTGTGCGGCAAGTGCCTTAGCAAGCGCCGTCACCCTCTTACTTACAAGGTGGCCCGGGTTTGATCTCGACTATCAGATTGTGGATGTCGCTGTTTCCGATGTTCTGCACCGAGTGCGTAATGGGCGGGTTCCAATAAGCCTCGCCCGCTTTGCGTTGGCTGATACGCTGGGTTCC
Source organism: Sphingomicrobium sp. (assembly GCA_046590765.1). Taxonomy (GTDB): domain Bacteria; phylum Pseudomonadota; class Alphaproteobacteria; order Sphingomonadales; family Sphingomonadaceae; genus Sphingomicrobium. The sequence continues at coordinate 2,357 of JBKJUB010000164.1, forward strand.
GTCTGCCAGCCTAATCCGCGCTTTGAAGTCTTTGAGCACGTAAACCACATAGTTTGGATGGGAGTGCGTTGGTGTCGTTTTGCCTACCGCAACGTCGTGATATTGCACGCGAACGCAGTCATTATTAAGTAGAACCTTGGTTTCCGGCATCACGACGGTGCGGTCTTGCGCGGTCGAAGCAGTTGGCACTGCGGCGGCGAGACAAAAAATAGCTAAAGCGTGAGTCCGCATCGTCTTCATGGAGGCCCTCTTCTCGGCGAGCGCCATTATAGCACATCATGCACCCCTAGGATACCGAAGGTAGGCGGGCGCGCAGACTTCTGCATTCCTTTACGAAGGGGAGACGTCAGCGATCGTAGGCGGGAAGACTGAGGCCGCGCGCGATTGCCGCGCCGCGCAGCGCGAAGCCCATCAACCCCGCAACCAAAGCGGCGAGCGTCGGCGGGGCGCCGAACAAGCTCAGCGCGACGAACAGACCCGAGGCAAGCGCAGCGGCCGTAACGTACAGCTCGGGACGCATCAGGATCGACGGCTCATTGGCCAGCACATCGCGGATAATTCCGCCAACGCAGGCCGTC
>JBKJUB010000166.1:0-7224 GCA_046590765.1 Sphingomicrobium sp.
GTAGTACAGCAATTCGGCCTGCCACTTGCTATCGCCGAGCTCGAGCTTCTGGACGCCTTCGGGTAGGTTCTTGACCGTGGGCAGTTGGTTGATCTTCGGCCACACGTCGCCCGAGACGAGGTCCGGCGACAGGTCGGCACCGACCGCGAGACGGCGGATCTGGTTGGTCCGCTGGACTGTGGTCGGACCGGCGCCGAAGCCGATCTCGGCGATCGATTTCAGCGGTACCGATCCGCCCGATGAGGTTGGCACCGGCAGATTCTCAAGCACCGAGAGGTCCTTACGGGCGCTTTCGGCAAGCGACACCATGATCGGCACTTGACGATCAGCAAGCGAGAATTTGGCGCTGTTTTGGGCAATGTCGCCCAAGGTCGCGATGCGGATCGTTTGGCTCAGCGCGGCGGTGGTCACGCCAAGGTCGGCGGCCAGGTCGAAGCGCGGTTTAATCGTGATTTCGGGACGCACCAGGTCGCCGACCGCACGCGGTGCGCGCAGTTCCTTGAGGGTCGCCATTTCGTCGACGATCTTGTTGGCGGTGCGCATCAGCAGTTCTGGATTGTCGCTGCCAAGGTAGAGGACTATGTCGCGGCCGCTGCCGCCGGGTCCGCCGCTGCCTTGGCTCAAGAAGTTGACCTGGGCATCGGGGATCGCGGCGAGCTGCGGGCCGAGGCTCCGCTCGAACTCGGTCGACGTGACATTGCGGTCTTTCTTGAGAACGATGTTGAGGAACCCGGAACCGACGAAAATCCGCTGAAAAACCCGATCGACCGCCGGATTCTTCTCGATGATCGCGGCGGTTTGATCCGACACGGCGGCGGTCTGCTCAAGGGTCGTGCCCGGCGGCATGCCGATCCGCACACGCGAGAAGTCGAGGTTGAGCGCCGGCTGGAACGACATCGACAGGGTCGCGAACAGCACGCCCTGGATGATGAAGGCAATCAGGCCGATGCCGACCATGGCGAAGCGATGATCGCGCACCAGCGACCAAACAGCGCGCAGGGAGCCGGGATGTTCGCGGCGATAGGCTTCAGCCTTCGACGTATCGAGGCTCCAGGTCAGCACGTCGAGATAGCGCTGCATGGTTTTGCCCGCAGCGTGCGGTTGCTCGCCATGCGATTTTAGGAAATAGGCGGCGATCAGCGGCGTGATCATGCGCGCGACGAACAGGCTCATCAGCACGGCGATCACGACGGTGTAGCCGAAGCTTTTGAAGAACTGGCCTGAAATGCCCGGCATCAGCGCGACCGGCAGGAACACCGCGACGATCGCCATGGTGGTGGCGACCACCGCCAGGCCAATCTCGTCGGCGGCGTCCATCGACGCCTGATAAGCAGTCTTGCCCATCCGCATGTGGCGGACGATATTCTCGATCTCGACGATGGCATCATCGACCAGCACGCCGGCAACCAGGCTCAGCGCGAGCAACGACAAGCCATTTAGGGTAATCCCCATCAGGCTCATGAACCAGAAGGCGGGGATCGCCGACAACGGGATGGCAATCGCGGAAATGACTGTCGCGCGGAAATCGCGGAGGAACAGCAGCACGACGAGCACCGCGAGCACCGCACCCTCGATCAGCCCTTCCATCGCGGACGTATATTGCGCCTTGGTGTAATCGACCTCGTTGACGATTTCCGCGAAATGGATCCGTGGATCCTCCTTCTCGATCTTGCGCAATTCGGCCCACGCGTCGTCGTACGCAGTGACTTCGGAAGAGCCCTTCGACCGGCTGACGTTGAAACTGATTACTTGCCGCCCGTTCATCTTGGCGATGGTGCGCTGCTCGGAATAAGCGTCCTTCACCTGGCCCAGGTCGGCAAGCCGGACCGAGCGCCCGCCGGGGACAATGATCTGGGTCTGCGACAGATCGTACGCCGTCTTGGCGTTGCCCAGCACACGGACCGATTGTTCGGATCCGGCAATCTCGGCGCGACCGCCGGTGGCGTTGAGATTGGTCTGGCGAAGCTGGCTATTGACCTGCGCCGCCGTAATTCCCTGCGCCTGGAGCGCGGCTGGCTCAAGGATCACGCGGATATTGCGATCGACCCCGCCTTCGCGCGCCACCGACGCGACGCCACCAACCCCGAGCAAGCGGCGCGAGACATTATTGTCGACGTACCAGCTAAGCTCCTCGAGACTCATGTCGTTGGTCTCGGCCGCGACGAACAGGATTGGATCACCTGCGAAATCGACTCTGGCGATTTGCGGCTCGAGGATACCGTCGGGCAGGTCGCCGCGGATTTGAGTAATGGCGTCGCGCAAGTCATTCACTGCGCGATCGGTCGGCGTACCAATCAGGAATTGGACGAACGTCTGGCTGTTGCCCTCGCGGATCGTGCTGTTGATCTCGTCGATGCCGTTGATCGAGCGCGCCGCCGCCTCGACCTTCTGCGTGATCTGATTCTCCATCTCGGCCGGGGCCGCGCCAGGTTGGGAGATGACAATCGTCGCCGCCGGGAAATCAATGTCCGGATTATTGTTCACGCTCATCCCGCTGAACGCGATCAGTCCGGCCAGCATCAGCCCGATGAACAGGACAATCGGCGGCACCGGATTCTTGATGCACCAGGAAGAGATGTTACGAAAATTCATGGCTTACGTTTTCCTGCCCCGCGAAGCGGTGAGTTAGCGAGCGGCTTGACGACGTGGTGCGACTTTTTGGCCCGGATTGAGGAACGGCCCGGCCGACAGAACTACCGGCTCCTGGCCAGACAAGCCCTCAACGACGGTCACGCCGACGTCGCTGACTTCGCCGATTTTAACCGGCCGGCGCTCGACCATATTCTTAGAATTGACGATGAAGACATAATTGCCCTTTTCGTCGGACAGGACGGCGCTTTGCGGAAGCAACGGCGCGGTTGTCGAACCCGACGCAATCTTGGCTTCGGCAAAACCGCCCGGGCGGATTGCGGCGTCGTAGGGCACCGCGATCCGCACTTCGCCGACGCGGGTCTGCGGGTTGATCACCGGCGAGATCATGGTCACCGACCCCGAATAACTCCGCTCGCTTCCGATCGGGGTTACGCTGGCGGCCTGGCCGTTGTGGATGAAGGGCAGGTCTTGCTGCGACAATTCGGCGCGCATTTCCATTTCGCCGCCTTTGGCGAGCCGGAACAAGGCCCCGGCGCTGCCGCTGACGATTTGGCCGACTTCGATGCTTCGCGACAGGATCAAGCCCGAGCTTGGGGCGCGGATGTCGAGCCTGCCGATCTGGGCGCGCGTTGCGCCATATTGAGCTTGGGCGACGCGAACGCGCGCCGCGGCGGCGTCGCGCGCACCGCGCTTGCGGTCAAGGTCGGCCTTGGACACGAAACCGCGACTGACCAGGGCAGCGCTGCGATCATATTCGTTCTGGGCGAGCGCGGCGTCGGCACGCGCCGCCTGGATTTGTGCGGCTAGCTGATTGGCATTCTGGGTTTGGACCGAGCGGTCGATCAATGCCAGCACCTGCCCCTGACGGACCCAACTTCCGGCATCGACATAGACTGCACGAACCAAACCGCCTTCGCCGGCTACGCCGACGGGTTGGTCGCGGCGGGCCGCAAGCGCGCCCGACGCGGTCATCGTCCGCGCAACATCGGTGCGCCCCGGGACAATTACCGTGACCGACGGAATCTGGCCGCCGCGCTTGCCCTCAGCACCAGCGACATTGCCCGGACCAGCGGTTTCGCTCTTGCTGCGGAACAAGGTGAAGGCGAGACTCAGGGCGAGCGCGACCAGCACTGCGCCGATGATGATCCAGCGCCGCCGGCCGGGCCGATCAACCACGATCAGCGTATCAGATGCTTGAAAACTGGTCTCGCGGTTCATGCCTGTCATCTTTCGCCTGCTCGCGTGGGGCGCAGCTCAAGCTGCGCAGCTGTATTACGCGAATAACTCACTCCCTGCAACAGGAAGCGTGAAGCCGGTCCGAGCCAATCGGTTTTCGACCAACGGGGTCACTCACTCCGCAAAGCGACGTTGATGTTGACTGTGGCGCGCGACGCGGACAGCATGCGGCCTGGAAAAAAGGGAGGCGACTGTGGGTTATCTTGAATCGCACGGCTGGATTGCATGGATCATTATTGGCGGCATCGCGGGTGCCATCGCCAAGCTACTGATGCCGGGCAAGGATCCCGGCGGGTGCATTGTTACGGTCTTGCTCGGCATTGTCGGCGCAGTACTGGCCGGGTTCGTTGGGCAGGCGTTGGGCCTCACCAGCACTTCAAACGGGGCTGGCTTCATCGGCGCTATCATCGGCGCCTTCATCATTCTGTTCCTGTATCGACTGATCCTTCGCCGCCGCTAGGCGTCGGCCGATTGTTCAGCACGCATTTATCGCCGGGCGGCCAGGGTCGCCCGGCGATTTCGTTCGCATTGGAGAGATTATGAGAAAGATGCTTCTGCTCAGCCTTGCCGCCGCGACCGCGCTGGCGACCCCCGCCGCGCTACAGGCGCAGGCCACTGCGATCATCCAGCCGGTGACTGGCACTCGACTCGACATCAGCGCCACCGGAACAGTCAGCCGGGTTCCCGACCTGGCGATCATTTCCGCCGGAGTGGTGACCAAGTCGACCACGGCGACGGGCGCGATTAGCGACAATTCCGCGCGCATGGAGCGGGTTCGGGCGGCGCTGAGACGTGCCGGGATTGCCGACAAGGACATCCAGACCAGTTCGATCAGCCTCAATCCCGACTATCGCTACGAGAATAACCAGCCGCCGGTGCTGACGGGATATCAGGCGTCGAACAATGTCTCGATCAAATTCCGCGACATCCGCAATTCGGGCAAGATTCTCGACGCGTTGGTGGCCGAGGGTGCCAACCAGATCAACGGGCCCAGCCTGACGATCGACAAGCCCGAAACGGCCTATGACGAAGCGCGGGTCAAAGCGATTGCTGCGGGCCGAGCGCGAGCCGATCTCTATGCACGGGCGCTTGGGATGCGGGTGGTGCGACTGATCTCGGTCAGCGAAGGCGGCGGCATGTCGCGCCCGCCGATGTACGCCGCGTCGGACATCATGGTCACCGGCGCGCGGGTCGCCAAGACCGAGATTGATCCGGGCAGCCAGGATCTTGAAGTCACGCTGGCGATGGGCTTCCAACTCGAATAAAAAAGGGCCGCGCGGATAATTTTCCGCGCGGCCCAAATTCCCGTAGCCGTAGCCGCTTAGCGGACCGAACCGCGGCGGATCAGATTGACAATCCCGAGCAGGATGATCGCGCCGACCAGCGACACCAGAATGTTGGTGATGTCGAGCGGGTTGCTGGTGTTGATATTGCCCTTGCTGATGATCATGCTGGCAATGAAGGCGCCGACGATGCCGACGACGATGTTAAGCAGAATGCCCTGCTGGCCATCCGTGCGCATCACCAGGCTGGCGAGCCAACCAACAATACCACCGATGACAATCCAAATAATGAAACCCATGAGCGTTTCCCTCCTGTTCGTGGCCGCTTTGCGCGTACCTTCCGGCATCAAGACGCGTGATGCAGGTGTCTTGTTCCGTATAAACAACCGCCTGTCCAGCCGGGCACGTAACGAAAAGGCCGCGAACGTCGTTCGCGGCCCCCACTGGTCGTCCGACGGAAGTAAAAAATCAGTAGCGCTGCTGGCGCTCATATTGTTCGCGATAATGCTTGATCCGGGTCACTCGAAGTCCGGGCATTCCCGAGCGGTCGACCGCGCGCTGCCAGCTGGTGAATTCCTCAAGGCTGAGCGTGTAGCGCGCGCATGCTTCGTCGACGCTGAGCAGCCCGCCGGCAACCGCGGCAACCACTTCGGCCTTGCGCCGAACCACCCAGCGGGTGGTGCCAGCAGCGGGCAGCGAATCGAGGGTCAGCGGCTCGCCGAGCGGGCCGATCACTTGTGCTGGCCGAATTTTCTGATTCTCGAGCATGCTGTTCCTCAACTAAGCTGTGACTGTCGATGACCCTGATTAACGCGAGCCATTGAAGATATTCTGAAATCTGCTGGTAAACCGCTTCGTCATCATTCCTTGCGATCCGTTAACCGTGTTGCAGGCATCGGAGTTGCGAAGGTGCCGCCCAACCGGGCCGCTGCGTCGCGCCATCCCTCTCCGCCAGACAGGCAGTTGGCCACCACCTCGCTGCGGTTGCCGACCGGAGTGTTGGTCGGCTTGCGCAGCGCGTTGAGCAGCTCACTCGCATCGACCGACACTTCGCCTGCTGCTTCGAATTCACCATCATGCCTGGCCAAACCCATGTCCCACTATTTTCCGCCTTTGGTTTAGCCTCTCTATGCGGACAGGGTGAATTTCGGGTAAAGACGCAAACTATGTCCTCCATTTTCGACCTTGTTCGCCCCGCCGGCGACACCCGGATCGTCGTCGCCATGTCCGGCGGGGTCGATTCTTCGGTCGTCGCGGCGATGGCGGCGCGGAGCGGGGCGGAGGTCATCGGGGTCACGCTCCAGCTGTATGATCATGGCGAAGCAGTGAAGCGCACCGGCTCATGCTGCGCGGGACAGGACATTTACGACGCCAAGACCGTTTGCGACCGCTTGGGCATCGCGCATTATGTGCTCGATTATGAAAGCCGCTTCAGGACTGGGGTGATCGACAAGTTCGCCGACGAATATGCCGCCGGGCGGACCCCGGTGCCGTGCAGCCTGTGCAACCAGGGGGTGAAATTCGTCGACCTGGTCGCGTTCGCGCGGGAGCTTGGCGCCGATTGCCTCGCCACCGGCCATTATGTCCGCCGCGTCGTCGGCGCAGACGGCAAGCCGCAATTGTGGAAGGGCCGCGACCCGGCGCGCGACCAGAGCTATTTCCTCTATGGGACCAGCCCCGACCAGCTCGATTACCTCCGCTTCCCATTGGGTGACATGCCCAAAAGCGAAGTTCGGCGGCTGGCCGAAGCCGAAGGGCTGGTGGTTGCCAACAAGCCCGATAGTCAGGACATCTGCTTCGTCCCCGACGGCGATTATGCGTCGCTGGTCAAGAAGCTCCGCCCCGAAACCGCCGCGCCGGGCGAAATCGTCGATCTCAACGGCGACGTGCTCGGCCGACACGAAGGCGTAGTCCACTTCACCATCGGCCAGCGCCGCGGGATCGACATTGGCGGCCAGGCCCAGCCGCTCTACGTGGTGCGGATCGAGCCCGACACGCGGCGGCTGGTAGTCGGCCCGCGCCGCGCATTGGCGGTGACATCGGCCAAGGTTGAGGGCATCAACTGGCTCGCCGAAAACCAGGTCGCCGTCGAAGCCAAGGTGCGCAGCCTCGC